>NZ_JBJGXI010000050.1:0-40556 GCF_045635475.1 Radiobacillus sp. PE A8.2
GAAGACTAATTACTAGTTGAACTAGTTCGTGAATTATGATATATTACTTGTTGTGCCCTGCGTAATTTGGAGGGTCGTATAAACGATGTTCCGCTTTCTGTCAATTAGGTGTGGTATACCTATGGATATGAACATTGGTTTGGAAGGAGTGTGACAGGATGCAAAACATAATCGAAGCAGTAACGAAAGAACAACTTCGTACTGATCATCCTGATTTCCGTCCTGGAGATACGGTAAAAGTCCACGTGAAAGTTGTGGAAGGAACCCGTGAGCGTATCCAGGTGTTTGAAGGCGTAGTAATTAAGCGTCAAAACGGCGGAATCAGTGAAACATTCACTGTACGTAAGATTTCTTACGGTGTTGGAGTTGAACGTACTTTCCCAGTACATTCTC
The DNA here is from genome assembly GCF_045635475.1 of Radiobacillus sp. PE A8.2. Classification (NCBI taxonomy): domain Bacteria; kingdom Bacillati; phylum Bacillota; class Bacilli; order Caryophanales; family Bacillaceae; genus Radiobacillus; species Radiobacillus sp. PE A8.2. Next base: position 394 of record NZ_JBJGXI010000050.1, read on the forward strand.
CACGTGTTGATAAGATTGAAGTTTCTCGTCGTGGTAAAGTACGTCGTGCGAAACTTTATTACCTACGTGCTTTACGTGGTAAAGCAGCACGTATCAAAGAAATTCGCTAATTGTATTGTAAAAGGAGCTTGCATTGTCAAGCTCCTTTTTTCAGTATATCGTTATACAATTTTAAAATTAGGACAAATTTATTGTAAGAAGCACAATTTTTTTGGGGGTAAAGATTATGGCAAGTAACAAAAAGGAATGGTTGGATTGGGTTAAAGCTCTTGTAATCGCAGGTGTTTTGGCTTTTGTCGTCCGCATGTTCTTTTTTACGCCTATTGTTGTAGATGGTCTATCAATGGAACCGACCCTGGAAAATGGTGACCATATGATTGTCAACAAGATTAGCTACAATTTTGGAGAACCACAGAGGTTTGATATCGTAATATTTCATGCAACAATACAAAAAGATTATATTAAGCGTGTGATTGGTCTTCCTGGTGAGCATGTAGCTGTTCAAGATGATGTGCTATACATAAATAATCAACAAGTGGTAGAACCTTTCTTAGAAGAGTCTAAAGCACAGCTCACAGATAAGATGTATACAGAAGATTTTAGTTTAGAACAGCTTCCAGGAGGCTACGAAACAATTCCAGAAGGGCATGTGCTAGTTCTTGGTGACAATCGAGGCGACTCAACTGATAGTCGATTATTAGGTTTAATCCCTTATGATCAATTGGTTGGTAAGGCAGAGCTATTATATTGGCCATTAGATCGACTTCGATTTGTTAAGGATTAGGAGGATATTATGACTATTCAATGGTTTCCCGGACACATGGCGAAAGCAAGAAGGGAAGTACAGGAAAAATTAAAGTTAGTTGATTTTGTAATTGAGCTAGTTGACGCAAGGGCACCAGGTTCATCTCAAAATCCAATGCTTCATCAAATATTACAAAATAAGCCACGTATGGTGGTATTGATGAAAAAAGATTTAGCTGATCCTGTCATAACACAGCAATGGTTATCGTATTGGAATTCAGCCAACATTCCTGCGCTTGCAGTCGACGTTCAACAGAGGCAAGACATTCAGCAGGTGATTACAGCTGCAAAAGAACTTGGTAATGAAAAATTGGAAAAATTAAAGAAAAAGGGTGTTCGTCCAAGAGCTTCACGTGCCATGATTATCGGTATCCCGAATGTAGGTAAATCAACATTGATTAACCGTCTAGCAAACAAAAAAATAGCTAAAACAGGTGATCGGCCAGGTATTACTACGAATCAACAGTGGATCAAAGTTAAAAAAGATTTTGAATTGTTGGACACACCTGGAATATTGTGGCCAAAGTTTGAAGAGGAGATCATAGGTTATCGGTTGGCTTCTATAGGTACAATCAGAGACCAAATTCTCTCGCTTGAAGATATTGCTGCGTTCGTTGTCAGGTATTTACAGCAGAATTATCCAGACATTCTTGCTTCTAGATACCAAATACCTTCAAAAATGACGGATATGATGGAAATATTTGAGACAATCGGCAAACTGCGCGGCTGTCTTGAAAGTGGTGGAAAAGTTAATATCGATAAGACTGCTGAAGTGGTTATAAGAGATCTTCGTTCAGCTCGGCTTGGACAAGTATCCTTAGAAATTCCAAGTGAATAAAAAACACTAAGGCATTAGTTATGAATAATGCCTCTTATAAGTTTTAAAATGGGGGAATAGAGTTCGTGGGCGACAAATTTTCGATTACAGAAATCAAACAATTACTATTGGATGAAGAAGTTAGTGTCGTCCAATTGGATCAGCTTAAGCAGGATGTACGAATCGGCGTGCAACGATTGTTAAAGCAATATGAAAAAAAAGTAGCAAAACAGCAACAACTTGAGCAGTTATACCATAAAATGTTACATTTTGAGAGAGTGCAGTACCAGCTTGGCAAAAAGATGATTGCTGGTGTAGATGAAGTTGGCAGAGGTCCCCTAGCTGGGCCAGTTGTTGCTGCTGCCGTAATTTTACCTGATGACTTCTACTTGCCAGGAATAAACGATTCTAAACAACTCTCACAACAGCAAAGAGATAAATATTTTGATGTGATTTCAAGTGAAGCAATTAGTTTTGGAATAGGAATGGTACATAATCAAGAAATTGATGAAATTAATATATATCAAGCTACTAAACTGGCTATGAAAAAAGCTATCAATCAATTAACGCTTACCCCAGAGCATGTGTTAATTGATGCTATGCAATTAGAAGATCTGCCTTGTTCGAGTGAGTCTGTAATAAAAGGAGATCAAAAAAGTGTTTCTATTGCGGCTGCTAGTATTGTCGCAAAAGTAACGAGAGATAGATTTATGGAAAATATAGATCATAAATATCCAATGTACAAATTTTCTTCTAATATGGGATATGGAACAAAGGATCATATCCACGCCATAGATAGGTATGGTACCTGTCCCTACCATAGGACATCATTCGCTCCAATAAAACAAGTTCTCACTAATGCCTAATCAATTTAAATGAATTGATGACTAATTGTGGACAGTAGGAGACTTTTTTTTATACAATAAACATGTATGTTAATTAGATAGGGAGGAAGGAAGATGAACATTCACGAGTACCAGGGTAAAGAACTACTTCGAAAATACGGGGTTGCTGTACCTAATGGACACGTTGCCTATACAGTCGAAGAAGCTGTCAAAGCAGCAGAATCATTAAGTAGCAGTGTTACCGTAGTAAAAGCGCAAATCCATGCCGGTGGTAGAGGAAAAGCTGGTGGTGTAAAAGTAGCTAAAAGCCTTGATGAAGTACGTACATATGCGGATGAAATTTTAGGTAAAACCTTAATTACACATCAAACTGGTCCAGAAGGTAAAGAAGTAAAGCGTTTGCTTATTGAAGAAGGTTGCGATATTAAACAAGAATATTATGTAGGCCTAGTATTAGACCGTGCCACTTCAAGAGTTACGATGATGGCTTCTGAAGAAGGCGGTACAGAGATTGAAGAAGTAGCAGCAGAATCGCCGGAAAAAATATTTAAAGAAGTTATTGATCCGGTTGTTGGCTTACTCCCATACCAAGCCCGTAGACTTGCATTTAACATTAATATTCCAAGCGAATATCTTTCAAAAGCGGTTAAATTTATGATGGGCCTTTATCAAGTTTTCGTTGATAAAGATTGCTCAATCGCTGAAATTAATCCTTTAATTACAACCGGCGATGGCGATGTATTAGCACTAGATGCAAAAATGAATTTTGATGATAATGCACTATTTCGTCAAAAGGATATTGTTGCCTACCGTGATTTAGAAGAGGAAGATGAAAAGGAAATCGAAGCTTCTAAATATGATTTAAGTTATATTGCCTTAGATGGAAATATTGGATGTATGGTAAACGGTGCTGGCCTTGCCATGGCAACGATGGATATTATTAAGCATTATGGCGGAGACCCCGCTAACTTCCTTGACGTTGGGGGCGGTGCCACTACAGAGAAAGTTACGGAAGCCTTTAAAATTATCTTATCGGATAAAAATGTTAAAGGAATTCTTGTAAATATATTTGGCGGAATTATGAAATGTGATGTCATTGCAGAAGGTGTAGTTCAAGCAACTAAACAAGTCGGTTTAGAAATTCCACTCGTTGTTCGTTTAGAGGGAACTAATGTTGATCTTGGTAAGAAAATCCTTGCTGAGTCTGGTTTAAACATTACAGCTGCAGAATCGATGGCTGATGGTGCAGAGAAAATCGTATCATTAGTTTAATTCATAATTATATTGCTAAGTTCGTCGGAACTAATAACGAAAGGATGGACCGAAATGAGTGTATTCATAAATAAAGATACAAAGGTTATCGTTCAAGGTATAACTGGTTCTACCGCACTTTTCCATACTAAACAAATGCTTGAGTATGGTACAAAGATTGTTGGTGGGGTAACACCTAAAAAAGGTGGATCAGAGGTTGAAGGAGTACCCGTATTTAATACGGTAAGAGAAGCTGTTGAAAAAACTGGAGCAAATGCATCAGTTATCTATGTGCCTGCTCCATTTGCTGCAGATGCTATTATCGAAGCTGCAGATGCAGAACTTGATTTAGTGATTTGTATTACTGAGCATATTCCAGTCTTGGATATGGCTAAAGTGAAACGTTATTTAGAAGGTAAGAAGACTCGTCTTGTTGGACCAAACTGTCCAGGAGTAATTACGCCGGAAGAATGTAAAATCGGTATTATGCCGGGCTATATTCATAAAAAAGGACATATCGGTGTTGTTTCACGTTCAGGTACATTAACATATGAAGCTGTGCATCAACTGTCTGAGAAAGGCTTTGGCCAATCGACTGCTGTTGGTATTGGTGGAGATCCTGTCAATGGAACGGATTTTATTGACGTGCTACATGCATTCAATGAAGATCCAGAAACAGAAGCGGTTATGATGATTGGTGAGATCGGTGGTACAGCTGAGGAGGAAGCTGCTGAATGGGTTAAAGCCAATATGACAAAGCCAGTTGTTGGCTTTATTGGTGGAGCTACAGCACCTCCAGGAAAACGTATGGGACATGCTGGAGCGATTATCTCAGGCGGTAAAGGTACAGCTGATGAAAAAATTAAAGTATTAAATGCGTGTGGCATTGAAGTTGCTGAAACGCCTTCTGTCATGGGTGAGACTATTATAAGCGTACTAAAAGCAAAAGGCTTGTACGACAAATGTAAAACACATTAACAATTTTTGGGCTGATTCGATGATCGGATCAGCCCAAAAAAATAATATAGTAAGGGAAAGATGTCTGTGAATAATAAAAAATGGTTGTTACTCCTGCTACACAGAACAAGAGGTATAACAAGACCGCTAATTCGAAAAATGTTAAAAAAAGACCCCACATTGGAAAGTATATATCCTTTATCAGCTGCTAATCTTGCACAGACATTTTCTTTGAAACAATCACGAGCAGCTACAATTTATCATGACTGGCACCATGTTTCTACCTCGAAATCATTAGAGAATGATCTTCAATGTTACGATATCCTCACCATTTTTGACCACAACTATCCACCTATGCTTAAAATGATCCAAGATCCTCCACTTATATTGTACCTGCTAGGAAATAGAAATCTATTAAATCATCTACCATCTTTAAGTGTAGTTGGTACTAGAAATCCTACACGCGAAGCAAAAAGAAAAATGGATTATATTTTACAACCGTTAGTAAAGAAAGATTGGTTGTTTGTTAGCGGTATGGCTAGAGGAATCGACACCTATGCACACCAGCTTGCGTTAAATAATAACGGTAAAACAATTGCCGTACTCGGCGGTGGGTTTGACCATATATATCCAAAAGAAAATGAACATCTTTTTTCCGTTTTAGCGAACGCACAATTAGTAATTTCTGAATATCCACCTCATATTCCACCTCAACGTTATCACTTTCCTGAAAGAAATCGAATCATAAGTGGTCTTAGTTTTGGTACAATTGTAATTGAGGCAAAAGAAAGAAGTGGTTCGTTAATAACTGTTGATCAGGCATTAGATCAAGGCAAGCAAGTATTTGCAGTACCAGGGTCTCCTTATATAGCACAAACAACCGGATGTCACAAAATGATTCAAGATGGCGCTAAATTAGTAATAAATACCTATGATTTGGAAGAAGAATGGGAACAAGAACAGCTGAAATGGTGTCGAAATTAATCGAAATTTAATGAATATTGTAGCAATTTATAGGTGTGGAAAGAAATTCATGTTTGACAAATCATTAGTAATTATTTAATAATAAGTAGGATTTATCATTCATATAAAAACACATTATATAAATGTAAAAACGAAGTACCTCTTGGGAGGAAAAGATATGGCAGATTACCTAGTAATTGTTGAATCACCGGCAAAAGCTAAGACAATTGAAAAATATTTAGGAAAGAAATACAAAGTAAAAGCTTCTATGGGACATATTAGGGATTTACCGAAAAGTCAGATGGGAGTCAATGTAGAAGAGCAATTTGATCCTAAGTATATCACTATTAGAGGTAAGGGCCCCGTCCTTAAAGAATTAAAAACCGCAGCGAAAAAAGTAAAAAAAGTTTTCCTAGCGGCTGACCCGGATCGCGAAGGGGAAGCAATTGCATGGCATTTAGCTCATAGCCTTGACATTGATGAAACATCAGAGTGTCGCGTTGTATTTAACGAAATTACCAAAGATGCTGTTAAGGAATCTTTTAAGCATCCTAGAACGATTAATATGGATCTTGTCAATGCGCAACAGGCGCGCAGAATCTTAGACCGGCTTGTCGGATATAACATTAGTCCTTTGTTATGGAAAAAGGTTAAAAAAGGACTTAGTGCGGGTCGGGTACAATCTGTTGCGGTAAAAATGATTATGGACCGGGAAAGAGAAATAGGCAGATTTGAGCCAGAAGAATACTGGTCTATTGAAGCAAGCTTTATGACAAATAAAGAGGAATTTGAAGGCGCTTTTTATGGAATAGATGGTAAAAAGCAAGACCTACCTAACAAAGAGGAAGTAGATCAAATTTTAGCTAAGCTAAAAGGTAAGAGCTTTCAAGTTGATAAGGTAAATAAACGTGAGAGAAAAAGAAACCCAGCATTGCCTTTCACGACTTCTTCCTTACAACAGGAGGCAGCGCGCAAACTTAACTTTAGAGCTAGGAAGACCATGATGGTTGCGCAGCAATTATATGAAGGAATAGATTTAGGCAAGGCAGAAGGCGGTATAAACGGGTTAATAACTTATATGCGTACAGATTCAACAAGATTATCGGAAACAGCAAAACAGGAAGCCGCTAATTATATCACCGATAACTTCGGAAAAGAATATTTAGGATCTTACAAGCAGGGGAAAAAGGCTGAAGGAGCACAAGATGCACACGAAGCGATTCGTCCAACATCTGCTTTCCGTGATCCGAAATCAATTAAAAGTATCTTATCCCGTGACCAGTATAGACTGTATAAATTAATATGGGACCGCTTCACTGCTAGCCTTATGGCACCTGCGGTCATGGATACGATGACTGTTCATCTACTAAACGAGGGTGTAGAGTTTAGAGCAACCGGCTCAAAGGTTAAGTTTAATGGGTTTATGAAAGTTTACATCGAAGGTAATGATGATAATAAAGAAGAGAAAGATAAATTTCTACCAGATTTACAAGAAGGAATGACTGTTGCCGCAGAGGAGATTATACCAAATCAACATTTCACACAACCACCTCCAAGGTACACAGAAGCTAGATTAGTCAAAACGATGGAAGAACAGGGCATCGGCAGACCTTCTACTTATGCGCCGACTTTGGACACCATACAACGCAGAGGTTACGTTACGTTAGATAATCGACGTTTTGTGCCAACAGAGCTTGGGGAAATTGTTATTGATTTGGTTGAAGAATTTTTCCCGGAAATCATTGATGTAGATTTTACAGTAAAGATGGAGTCTGACCTAGACTCTATTGAAGAGGGTAAAATAAAATGGGTTAGTATCATCGATGGTTTTTATCAAGGATTTGAAAGTCGTTTAGAAATTGCCGAGAAAGAAATGGAAACGGTAGAAATAAAAGATGAGCCAGCAGGAATTGACTGTGAAAACTGTGGTCATGGCATGGTTTATAAAATGGGTAGATATGGAAAGTTTCTGGCTTGTTCAAATTTCCCGGAATGTAGAAATACAAAACCAATTCTTAAAGAAATTGGAGTAAATTGCCCGAAATGTAAAGAAGGCAATGTGGTTGAACGTAAAACAAAGAAAAGAAGAACATTCTATGGATGCGATCAATATCCAGAATGCGATTTTATTTCCTGGGACAAACCAATATCAAGACCGTGTCCAAAATGTGACGAATTACTTGTAGAAAAGAAAATGAAAAAAGGAACACAAATTCACTGCACCAATTGTGACTATAAAGAAGAGCCGCAGAGTTAAGTTAAGAAAAAAAGCTACTGAAAATCAGTAGCTTTTTTTGCTGTTGTAATCATAACAATATCGATCGGTGAAAGACTAGTATCAAAATCAAAAAAATATTTTGTCAATTTAGATGGATTAAGTGTAGATTTGTATTATAATGGCTATGCTTTATTAATAATAAAGTGAATTAAATAGGATTATAAACAATTCAGAATTTTATTGCAATTTAGTAAAATTTATTGCATATACAGATTAGTTATGTTACTATTTATCTGCCTTAAAGCGAGGTGAATAATATGGAAAAGTTTGAAGATTACGGCAAATCATTTCTTGAATATTTACAAATAGAAAAGAATGCTTCACCGTACACAGTTAAATTTTACTTACAGGATTTAGAAAGCTTTTTCAGTTTTATATCTCGAGAAGGTGTAAATTCTTTTGATGCAGTAGACTATCAAATGGTGCGAATTTATCTAACAATGTTATATGAGCAAAAATTGTCAAGGCGAAGCGTGTCCAGAAAGATTTCAAGTTTAAGGTCCTTTTTCCGGTTTTTAGAAAGAGAACAAAAAGTTGAAAGCAATCCATTTGTTAACGTTACCTTGCCCAAAGCGTCACAGCCTGTGCCTGAGTTCCTATATAAGGAAGAACTAAAACAATTGTTCTCCGTAAGTGATATAAGCACCCCCACTGGTCAAAGAAATCAGGCTATATTAGAATTAATGTACGCAACCGGTATTCGCGTAAGTGAGTGTATAGGGTTATCAATTGAAGATATTGATTTTTATTTAGGTACGATACTAGTAACTGGTAAAGGAAGAAAAGAGCGTTACATCCCTTTTGGACGTTTTGCGGAAACGGCATTACAGCAATACATAAATCATGGTCGTTTAGTCTTGTCTGAACACACAGATAAGCATACTTCGAAGCTATTTCTAAATCATCGAGGTGCGCCAATTACCGCAAAGGGAATAGCTTATATTCTAGAAAAACTGGTTGAGCAAGCCGCACTAACAATAAATATTCACCCACACAAACTAAGGCATACATTTGCTACACATATGCTGAATGAAGGTGCTGATCTCAGAGCGGTTCAGGAGTTGTTAGGTCATGAACACCTATCAACAACTCAAATCTATACGCATGTAACGAAAGATCACTTACGTAACATTTATATGAACAGTCATCCTCGATCTGGGAAACAGAAAAAATAAGGAGTGAGGTGGATCGATGAATCACGAATTTCATGCAACCACCATATTCGCTGTACAACATAATGGACAATGTGCAATGAGTGGTGATGGTCAAGTTACAATGGGAAATGCAGTTGTAATGAAACATAAAGCTAAGAAGGTCCGTAGATTATTTAAAGGGCAAGTGCTTGCTGGTTTCGCTGGATCTGTAGCAGATGCTTTTACCTTATTTGAAAAGTTTGAAGCTAACTTAGAAGCCTTTAACGGAAACCTTTCCAGGGCTGCTGTTGAACTAGCAAAGGAATGGAGAAGTGACAAGGTATTGCGCAGGCTTGAGGCAATGCTGATCGTGATGAATAAAGACGAAATGTTGCTCGTTTCAGGCACTGGTGAGGTCATAGAACCGGATGACGGTATTCTGGCAATTGGGTCTGGTGGGAATTACGCATTGAGTGCAGGTAGGGCATTAAAACGCTATACAAATGAATTTACTGCTAAACAAATTGCGCAAGCAGCGTTAGAAATTGCCGGTGAGATTTGTGTTTACACGAACGATCAAATAACGTTAGAAGTGCTTGAATAATAAGGAGGCTTACAATAGTATGGCGATAACGATGACGCCTAGACAGATTGTCGAGCAGCTAGACCAATATATTATCGGTCAAATGAGCGCCAAGAAATCCGTTGCTATTGCACTGCGTAACCGCTATAGACGAATGCAACTGGATGACAAAATGCGCGATGAAATTGTACCGAAAAACATATTAATGATTGGTCCTACCGGGGTCGGAAAAACAGAAGTTGCTCGAAGGCTCGCAAAATTAGTTGGTGCCCCATTTGTAAAAGTTGAGGCAACCAAATTTACAGAAGTTGGTTATGTGGGTCGTGATGTAGAATCAATGGTCCGTGACCTAACTGAAATGTCTATACGCATTGTAAAAGAAGAAAAAATGAAGGGTGTTATGGAAAAAGCCGAGCATTTGGCGAATAAACGATTAGTAAAAATAATCGTCCCCTCAGAGAAAAAGCAAAACAATTTTAAGAATCCATTAGAAATGTTCTTTACTCCTCAAACAGATGAGGAGCCAAAAGCGCAGGAAGATGATAAACAAGAAATTGAATCTAAACGTAAGCAAATAGAACACCAGTTGTCACTTGGCGAGTTAGAGGACCGAATGGTTTCTATTGAAGTAGAGGAACAAACATCATCATCCATGTTTGATATGCTTTCAGGTTCTGGTATGGAGCAAATGGGCATGAACATGCAGGATGCGCTCGGTCAGTTTATGCCTAAAAAGAAAAAGAAACGAAGGTTGCCAGTATTAGAAGCACGAAAAGTTCTCATTCAACAAGAGGCTCAGAAGCTAATTGATATGGATGAGGTAATCCAAGAAGCTGTTGAGAAAACAGAACAAGCAGGTATCATTTTCATTGATGAAATTGATAAAGTTGCCGGGAAAAGTGATCAACAGTCAGCAAATGTTTCCAGAGAAGGCGTCCAGCGTGATATTCTACCAATAGTAGAAGGTTCTACTGTAGTAACAAAATATGGTCCAGTCAAAACAGATCACATTTTGTTTATAGCTGCGGGAGCATTTCATATGGCTAAGCCTTCTGATTTAATTCCTGAACTACAAGGTCGTTTTCCAATTCGTGTTGAATTTGAAAAGTTAACTGTTGATGATTTTAAGCGTATTTTAATTGAACCATCCAATGCATTATTAAAGCAGTATACAGCACTTCTGAAAACAGAAGGAATTAATGTTGTATTCAAGGATGAAGCGATAACCAGGTTGGCTGAAGTAGCATTTGAAGTTAACCAGGAGACTGATAATATTGGTGCAAGAAGATTACACACGATTTTAGAAAAATTATTGGAAGACTTGTCTTTTGAAGCTCCTGATATTAATATGGAAACGATTGAAATTACAAAAAGCTATGTAGATGATAAACTAAGTACAATTGCAAAAAACAAAGACCTAAGTCAATATATACTATAACTGCGAACAACAACCTATACAAGTCAAGGAAGGGATAGATACACAACATGGAATTATTAGATCGAGCAAGGAAAGTCAACTCAATGCTACAAAAAACAACAGGGAAGACAGTTAATTTCAATCAAATGGCTGCAACACTAAGAGACATTATTTCTGGAAATATCTTCGTAGTTAGCCGTCGAGGCAAGCTATTAGGATTCGCTATTAACCAGCAAATTGAAAATGAGCGCATGAAAACAATGCTAGAACAAAGACAGTTTCCTGAAGAATATACAGATAGCCTGTTCACTATTCAATCAACAACATCAAATTTAGATATTGAAAGTCCATATACTGCTTTCCCGATTGAAAACAAAGAACTATTTAAAACAGGCCTAACTACAATTGTGCCGATCATAGGCGGTGGAGAGCGCTTAGGTACATTAATTCTTAGCCGTTTAACACAAAGCTTTAGCAATGATGATTTGTTGTTAGCTGAATACGGAGCTACAGTAGTTGGAATGGAAATATTACATCAAAAAACAGAAGAAATTGAAATGGAAGCAAGAAGTAAAGCTGTTGTTCAAATGGCAATTAGTTCGTTATCTTATAGTGAATTAGAAGCGATTGAACATATTTTCGAAGAACTAGATGGCGATGAAGGCCTACTTGTTGCTAGTAAAATTGCAGATCGCGTAGGTATCACAAGATCAGTAATCGTTAATGCTTTAAGGAAGTTAGAAAGTGCAGGCGTAATTGAGTCTCGTTCTCTAGGAATGAAGGGAACATATATTAAAGTATTAAACGGAAAATTCTTAAATGAACTTCAAAAAATAAAATCTAGCTAACCATCCAATTTTTAATTGAGTGATTATAAAAATGATGAAGTTGACACAAACACAAAAGTATTCCTCCTAACTTTTTGGCGGAATGCTTTTTCTTTTGTTTTTTGTTTAGATAATGAAACATAAGGAAATAATCTAATAGAAGCTAGTATACATATTGTTGTATTTTATTCAGTTAGTACTCGCTAGTACATCGACTGTAGAATTTAACACAATCAATCTCGCAGAAACAGTTGGATTCTGCTACAAAAGGACAATTAGTCTGTACTATTAAATAAAATCAGACAGAATCATTCAAAATTGCTTGATTGCAAGTGATGGCTATGGTATATTTACTTTTGGTGTTATTACACACGTTTGTGGATTTGGTAAGGGGTGCTAATGAATCCATTAGTCTTTACGAATGATGAAACAAGCGGAGGGACACAAAACCAATCTTAGGAGGAAATTTTCATGGCAGTTATTTCAATGAAACAACTACTTGAAGCTGGTGTACACTTTGGTCACCAGACACGCCGTTGGAATCCGAAAATGAAGAAGTATATCTTCACGGAACGTAACGGTATTTATATCATCGACCTACAAAAAACAGTGAAAAAGGTCGAAGAAGCGTACAACTATATTAAGGACGTTACTGCTGATGGTGGTACTGTACTTTTTGTTGGTACGAAAAAACAAGCACAGGAATCTGTGAAAGAAGAAGCAATCCGTTCTGGTATGTATTTCGTTAACCAACGTTGGTTAGGCGGTACATTAACGAACTTCGAAACAATCCGTAAACGTATTAGCCGCTTAAAAGACATTAAGCGTATGGAAGAAGACGGTACATTTGATGTACTTCCTAAAAAAGAAGTTGTTGGACTTCTTAAGGAAAAAGAACGTCTTGTTAAATTCCTAGGCGGTATTGAAGATATGAAAAAAATACCTGATGTATTATTTATTATTGATCCACGTAAAGAACGTATTGCGGTAGCAGAAGCTCATAAATTACACATTCCTATCGTTGGAATCGTCGATACAAACTGTGACCCAGACGAAATCGATTATGTAATTCCAGCTAACGATGATGCTATTCGTGCTGTAAAACTTCTAACCGGTAAAATGGCTGACGCTATTTTGGAATCAAAACAAGGTGAAGTTACTGAAGAAGTAGAAGAGCAAACAGCTGAAACTGAAACTGTAACAGAGTAGTAAAGGTTTAGGGAGGTGATAAGAGGGAAACCTTTTATCACCTTTTTTACAGATAATCTGAATTAATTTTCCATAAGGAGGAAAACAAAATGGCAGTAACAGCTCAAATGGTTAAGGCACTTCGTGAAAAAACTGGTGCAGGTATGATGGATTGTAAGAAGGCTTTACAGGAAACTGATGGTGATATCGAACAAGCAATTGAATATCTACGTGAGAAAGGTATCTCAAAAGCTGCTAAAAAAGCAGACCGAGTTGCAGCTGAGGGCTCTACACACATTGAGGTAGACGGAAATACCGCTGTATTATTTGAACTTAACTGTGAAACAGACTTCGTAACGAAGAACGATCAATTCAAAAACTTACTTAGTGAATTAGGTAAGCACTTAGTACAACAAAAACCAGCATCGGTTGAAGAAGCTATGAAACAGAACCTTCACGGAGATGGTCAAAACGTAGAAGAATTTATCAACTCTAATATTGCAAAAATTGGAGAAAAATTATCACTTCGTCGTTTCGTTATTGCTGAGAAATCAGATAATGACGCATTTGGTGCCTATATACATATGGGTGGTAATATCGGTGCATTATCTGTTTTAGAAGGTACAACTGATTCAGATTTTGCAAAAGACATTTCTATGCACATTGCAGCTGTTAACCCACGATACGTTTCTCGTGACGAAGTGGCAACAGAAGAAGTTGATAAAGAGCGTGAAGTTCTTAAAACACAGGCGCTTAATGAAGGTAAACCAGAGAAGATCGTAGAAAAAATGGTTGAAGGACGCCTAGGTAAATTCTTTGAAGAAATTTGCTTATTAGAGCAAAGCTTTGTTAAAGATCCAGATCAAAAAGTGAAAAAAATCGCAGAAGCAAAAGGTGCTACTGTTAAAGGATTTGTACGTTATCAAGTTGGAGAAGGTATGGAAAAACGTGCAGATAACTTTGCAGAAGAAGTAATGAGCCAAGTGAAAAATAAGTAAGAGTCAAATAGGGGACACAGCGTGTTCCCTATTTTCAAAATCATTTCGAGGTTTAACTGAAAAGCCGAATTAATTGATGAGAGATGCCGATTTTTATCAATTATCAGCAAAATCGTTTATAATAACCTTAAAGCTTGACTGAAAAGATAGGGGAAATTATGTTTTTCAAAATACATATAAAGTGGAGGTAATTATGACAACTGCTCGCTACCAAAGAATCGTATTAAAACTGAGTGGAGAGGCTTTAAGTGGGGAATTGGGATTCGGAATCGAACCACAAGTCATTCAATCAATTGCCAAGCAGGTAAAAGAAGTTGCTGAACTAGGTGTTGAAGTTGCTGTAGTCGTAGGTGGCGGTAATATATGGCGCGGTAAAGTTGGTAGTGAAATGGGTATGGATCGAGCGAACGCAGATTATATGGGAATGCTAGCAACAATTATGAACTCATTAGCACTCCAAGATAGTTTAGAAAATCTTGGAATACCTACACGAGTACAGACATCGATTGAGATGAGACAAGTTGCAGAGCCATACATTCGTAGAAAGGCGATCAGACATTTAGAAAAGAAACGTGTAGTCATTTTTGCTGCAGGCACTGGCAATCCTTACTTTTCTACAGACACGACTGCTGCATTAAGAGCAGCAGAAATCGAAGCGGAAATTATTTTAATGGCTAAAAATAATGTTGATGGGGTTTACAGCGCAGATCCAAAATTCAACAAAGACGCGAAGAAGTATGACCGATTAACTTATTTAGAGATTCTAAATGAAGGGTTAGCCGTAATGGACTCAACAGCGTCTTCACTATGCATGGATAACGATATTCCTTTATTGGTTTTCTCTGTATCAGAAGAAGGCAACATTAAACGAGCAGTTCTCGGTGAAAATATTGGCACTATTATAAGGGGGAAATAACTCATGACAAAAGAGATTATTAAAGATACGAATCAAAAGATGTCTAAATCAGTTCAAGCATTTTCTAAACAATTAGCGACTGTTCGTGCAGGAAGAGCTAATCCTTCTATACTAAACAGCGTTGTAGTAGATTACTATGGTGCAGCTACACCATTGAATCAATTATCAACGATTTCTGTCCCGGAAGCGCGCTTGTTAGTTATCACACCATTTGACAAATCTTCTACAGGTGACATTGAAAAAGCTATCATGAAGGCTGACTTAGGCTTGTCACCTTCAAGTGATGGAAATGTCATTCGTATTAATATTCCTGCTTTAACGGAAGAACGCAGAAAAGAGTTAGTTAAAGTGGTAGGTAAATATGCTGAGGAAAGTAAAGTACAAGTAAGAAATGTGCGACGCGATTCCAATGATCAGTTGAAAAAGGCAGAAAAAGACGGCGAGTTAACAGAAGATGAATTGCGTGGATTCCAAGAAGAAGTACAAAAAGAAACAGATAAATATATTGCAGAAATCGATCAATTAGTTAAAGATAAAGAAAAAGAGATTTTGGAAGTTTAACAATCTGCTTATTTAAGTAATAAGAACCCTCTTAATAATAGGGGGTTTTTGCACTTTTTTACTGGATAGATAACTATAGATTACTTATATTGTGGTTATCTGTAAAGTTAGGGTTAGCCACGGTTGCTGATGATCGATATACAGTATTATTCACCTTTGTCTCCTTAAATATCAAATCCTTTATAAGTACATCACGATGCAAATCCTTATCTTTACATTATGACAGTGATTTGCTTTACGACATCATTAAATAGAATCAAAATAGGAAATATGGACAAGTATTCTTTATCTTCTTGCGCAAAAGTAATATACTAATCTTTAGGGTATAGATTTATTGAGGGATGCTTGACCTTATGGAGGATTTTTTATGCTTATCAACGGATTTCCTTTTTTTAAAAAGAAAAACCAATCAACTATAAATCACTCAGAATTACATTTGGGTGTGATACCTAAGCATGTAGCAATCATTATGGACGGTAATGGACGATGGGCCAAAAAGAGAGGTCTGCCACGTATTGCTGGTCATAAAGAAGGAATGGACAATGTTAAAAGAATCGTAAGAGTGGCTACAAAACACAAATTAGAAGTATTGACATTGTATGCCTTCTCAACGGAAAATTGGAAAAGGCCAAAAAAAGAAGTGGATTTTCTAATGGGACTGCCAAGTGAGTTTTTAAGTACATATTTACCGGAATTAATTGAAAATAATGTCCGAATACAAACAATTGGTGATTTTGAACCTTTACCAAGTTTAACAAAGCAAGCAATGACCAATGCTATACATAAAACGAAAGATAATGATGGTTTAATTCTTAATATTGCATTAAATTATGGTAGCAGATTTGAAATGTTAGAAGCTGTTAAAAAAATTGTTGAAGATGTGAAAGTAGACCAATATCCAATTGAAAATATAAATGAAGAATTATTTTCTAATTATTTATATACAAAACATATTAGCGATCCGGATTTTCTTATTCGTACGAGTGGTGAACAACGATTAAGCAACTTCTTATTGTGGCAGTGCGCTTATTCGGAGTTTTGGTTTACAGATGTGTTATGGCCAGATTTTGATGAAAAACTATTTGAACAAGCTCTGAGTGATTATGAAAAGCGAAAAAGACGCTTTGGGGGCTTATAGGGTGTGTGTATATGAAGCAAAGAACAATTACTGCTATAGTAGCCATTTTATTATTTTTTCCGTTTGTATTTTATAGCGGATGGCCTTTCTATTTACTTATTTACATTTTGGCAACGATTGGTGTATTAGAATTGCTTAGAATGCGAAAAACAACCATTTATCCAATCCCTACGATGTTTACATTGATTTTGTTATGGGCGTTATTGTTTCCTTACACAGAAGAAAATCCGTTTTTTGAGTTTGACATAACAAAATCAGAAATTATCTTGATGGTTGTCTTATTGTTGTTAGCGTACACCGTTTTAGTAAAGAACAAATTCACTTTCGACGATGCCGGTTTTTTATTGTTGTCTGGGTTATATGTTGGCCTTGGTTTTTATTACTTTATGGAAACTAGGGATGCCGATCAAGGCTTAAAATACGTGTTTTATGCGATTGTTGTAATATTATCGACTGATACAGGAGCATATATTTTTGGTCGTCTGCTAGGAAAACGAAAGTTGTGGCCTGAAATAAGTCCGAACAAGACAATCGAAGGTGCAATTGGTGGAATGCTTTTAGCTGCTATAGTTGCAATTACTTATCATACGTTTGTAGATTTGCCACATTCATATGTTGTTATTTTAATTGTTACTGTCTTAGCTTCTGCTGTTGGTCAAATCGGTGATTTAGTAGAATCAGCTTTTAAAAGACATTATGAAGTGAAGGACTCTGGTACAATTTTACCAGGACACGGAGGCATATTAGACCGATTTGACAGTTGGATATTTATTTTTCCGTTTTTGCATTTTATTCATTTTGTTTCATAGAATGGATTAGACATGGGGACGTGACTAGATGAAAAGAATTACGCTTTTAGGTGCTACTGGATCGATCGGATTACAAACATTAGACGTCATTCGTAATCATCCAGAGCAATTTAATTTATACGCTTTGGCTTTTGGAAGCAATTTTAGTAAAGCCATTCCATTAATTAAAGAATTTCAACCTAAGGTTGTTGTCGTAAAAGACATAGAAACAAAAGAAAAACTTTCACTAGAATTTTCTAGTACGAGCATTTTAGTCGGGAATACTGGTATGGTTGAAATAAGTGTTGATCCAAATACAGATATGCTTGTAAATGCTGTCATGGGAAGTGTAGGGCTAGAAGCTACGTTGGCTGCAATTAAGGCAAAAAAGAAGATTGCTATTGCGAATAAAGAAACGTTAGTTACTGCTGGTCACCTAGTTATGGAGGCAGCAGCAAAATATCAAGTACAGTTGTTACCAGTTGATAGTGAGCATTCAGCAATTTTTCAATGTTTGAACGGTGAGAAGCATCAAGAAATTAACAAACTGATCATAACGGCCTCAGGTGGTAGTTTTCGTGATAAAACACGAGATCAATTAGAAGGCGTTACTTTAGAAGATGCATTAAAGCATCCAAATTGGAGTATGGGGGCCAAAATAACCATTGATTCAGCAACAATGATGAATAAAGGATTAGAAGTTATTGAGGCACATTGGCTATTCAATATCCCATATAAACAAATTGAAGTAATTCAGCACACAGAAAGTGTTATTCATTCCATGATAGAATTCGCGGATAGCAGTGTAATGGCACAGCTAGGTACTCCTGATATGAGAGTTCCGATACAATACGCATTATCTTATCCTTCCAGACTTGATTTTCCAACAGCTAAAAAGTTAAACTTAGTTGACATAGGAAAGTTACATTTTAAGGAAATGGATTTCGTGCGATTTCCTTGTTTGCAAATGGCTTTTGATGCAGGAGAAGAAGGCGGAACAATGCCAACTGTACTAAATGCTGCCAATGAAGAGGCGGTTAGTCTATTTTTACAAGGGAAAATTTCTTTTCTAATGATAGAAACATTAATATATCGTGCGATGGAAAATCATCTATCGATTAAGGACCCAGATTTAGAAACGATTATACAGGTTGATCAACAAACACGAAAGCTTATTTCGTCTTATTTATAATAAAGGAGCGTGCTACCATTGAACACCATCATTGCATTTATTTTAATGTTTGGTCTACTCGTGTTTGTTCATGAGTTTGGTCATTTTATTTTTGCTAAAAAAGCAGGAATGCTCGTGCGAGAATTTGCGATTGGAATGGGACCGAAAGTATTTTCTATAAAAAAATCTGAAACACTTTATACCATTCGCCTGCTGCCGCTTGGTGGTTATGTTCGAGTAGCTGGAGAAGATCCTGAAATTGTTGATCTCAAGGCTGGACAACATATCGGATTGGAATTTAATAGTCAAGGCAATGTAAATAAAATTATCGTAAATAATAAGTCAAAGCACCCTAATTCCCGAGTAATTGAAGTAGAGCGTGCAGATTTAGATCATCGCCTCGTAATTGAAGGTTATGAAGTGGATGAAGAAGAGAAGTTGTTTTTCAATATTGATCCGCAAGCTGTATATGTTATGGATGAAAATGAAACACAAATTGCGCCTTACGATCGTCAATTTGCGTCTAAAACCAAACGCCAACGAGCGATGCAACTTTTTGCAGGTCCACTAATGAACTTCTTACTAACCGTAGTAATTTTCTTAGTGCTTGGCTTGTTACAAGGTGTACCTGCAAATAATGCGCTAATAGGTGATGTGTTAGAAGATAGTCCTGCCGCAGAGGCTGGTTTCCAAAAAGGTGATGAAGTAGTTCAGATAGAGGGATCGACGATTTCTACTTGGAATCAATTTCAAACATTAGTGCAGGACAGTCCTGAAGAAGAACTAGCAATGACAGTTATTCGAGATAATGAAAGAGTTGATTTAACTGTTGTGCCCGCTAGACTTGAAGCACAAGACAGAGTTGTTGGCCAAGTTGGTGTTCAAATAGCGTTAGAAAAATCTGTTTTCAAAGCAGTTCCGTATAGTATTGAACAAACATATTCATGGGCGAAAATGATTCTTGTTAACTTAGGAATGCTCGTTACTGGTCAATTCTCAATTGACATGTTATCTGGACCAGTAGGCATTTATGACGTTACAGATCAAGTCGTTCAAACTGGATTTTATAACTTCCTAACATGGACAGCAGCATTGAGTGTTAATTTAGGGATCATTAACTTGTTGCCATTACCTGCACTAGATGGTGGAAGATTAATGTTTGTCGGATTAGAAGCCGTTCGTGGTAAACCAATTGATCCACAAAAAGAAGGTATTGTACACTTTATTGGATTTGCCTTATTAATGCTACTCATGATTGTTGTAACCTGGAATGATATCCAGAGGTTATTTTTGTAAGTTTGTTGCGATATAAAATTCAAAATTGAAGTAATATCCGTCGTAGTAGTGATTGCTAATCCGGCGCTGTGGAAATATACGCCCTTTCCGCGGGGAACGCTCTACTCCTCCTCCCTCGCAAAAGGCGCTCACTGCGGGGTATTCAGACTGTTCCTTTCCCGCTGGAGTGGTGTATTTTTCCACAGCTTAGGGTAGTTTTCTGTTACACACCTTTTATGAAGCGTAAGGCCTACACTTTGAATCCTGAGGCCAGGTAAGGGTCATGCAGGCGTTGTCCGACAAAGACGGTTTTAGCCTGTAGTCCATAAGAGACTCACTAGCCCCCTGCGGAAAGAAAAGTGGATTTCCGGAGCGGTGCTAGCACTCTCAAACTACGATGGATATTAGGTATATTGTGCAGTAACAATTATCGGTTAGAAAACAGAGTGTAAGAAAAAGACGTATTCGGATTAAAGATATTTATAGAGGTGAAAGTGGATGAGGCAAAGCCAAACATTAATACCTACACTAAGAGAAGTACCATCAGACGCAGAAATTAAAAGTCATCAGTTATTAGTTAGAGCTGGTTTCATTCGTCAGACTGCTTCAGGCGTGTATAGCTATTTACCGTTAGGGAAAAAAGTATTGCGTAAAGTTGAAGAAATTGTTCGGCAAGAAATGGACAAGGCTGGCGCTAATGAAATGCTGATGCCTGCCCTTCAACCTGCAGAGCTGTGGAAAGAGACTGGTAGGTGGAACACATTTGGTCCTGAACTTATGCGAATGCATGACCGTCATAATCGTGAATTTGCACTTGGAGCTACACATGAAGAAGTAATTACGAGTCTCGTGCGTGATGAAGTATCGAGTTATAAAAAGCTACCGATAAATCTTTATCAAATTCAAACAAAATTTCGTGATGAGAAACGCCCTAGATTTGGCCTGTTAAGGGGGAGAGAGTTTATCATGAAAGACGCCTATTCTTTTCATGATTCTTTTGAAAGCTTAGATGAAGGTTATCAAAAAATGTACGCAGCATATAGTAATATTTTTAAAAGGTGCGGACTAAACTTCCGTGCTGTTATTGCTGATTCGGGTGCAATGGGTGGGAAAGACACTCATGAATTTATGGTGTTATCTGAGGTTGGTGAAGATACCATAGCATATTCAGATTCATCAGACTATGCTGCCAATATAGAAATGGCTCCTGTCTTGAATAATTATACAAAACAGGTTGAAGCTTTTAAAGAGTTGAAAATGGTGGAGACACCAACCCAAAAGACAATGCAAGAAGTTGCTGACTATTTAGGTCATTCTCTAGAAAAAGGCTTAAAATCGATCATGTTCAAAGTGGATGATCAGTTGGTACTTGTCGTTACTCGTGGTGACCATGAAGTAAACGATATTAAGTTAAAGAACTTAAATCAGGCTTCAGATGTTGAATTGGCAACAGAAGAGGAAACGAGAGCAGCTTTAGGTGCTGGATTTGGCTCGTTGGGTCCTGTAGATATTGAGGATAAAGTGGAAGTTGTTGCTGATTATGCCGTAGCGGCTGCAGTAAATGTATCATGTGGAGCGAACAAGGATGGTTACCACTATATTAATGTTAATCCTGACCGAGATTTCAAAATAAATAACTATGCTGACTTACGTTTTATTCAAGAAGGTGATGCTTCTCCTGATGGTAAAGGTGAAATTAAATTTGCTAAAGGGATTGAAGTTGGACACGTCTTTAAACTAGGGAAGTTATATGCTGACAAGCTAGGAGCGAGTTTTTTAGACGATCAAGGTAAATCCCAAACAATGATTATGGGTTGTTATGGTATTGGTGTGTCCCGAACAGCAGCATCAATTGTAGAACAATATAATGATGATAAGGGTATTAATTGGCCAATTGCAGTAGCACCGTTCCATGTCCATTTATTATCGGTCAATGCTAAAAATGATGAACAAAAACAGTTTGCAGATGAACTTTACCAGAAATTAATCGCAAAGGGCATCGAAGTTTTATACGATGACCGTAAAGAACGTGCAGGCGTTAAATTTGCAGACAGTGACCTGATCGGAATTCCTTTCCGGATCACGGTAGGTAAACGCGCAAACGAAGGGTATGTGGAATTTAAATACCGTAGTACGGGAGAACAAGAGGATATACATGAGGCTACAATAATTGGAAAATTATCAAGCTTATTAAAATAAAGGAATACAAATTAGGTAATTAAACCCTTGTCATATCAATTAATGACAAGGGTTTTAATTCGTAGTAGAATAATAAAATAAGCTTCTGTACTACATAGGTTTTAAGGATTATGTGTACTGGATACGGGGAGGAAGAAACATGAACATATCCAGCATGGAAAAAATGAATATGTTGTTAGAACAAATAGAGATATCTGAAGAAATGAAAAATGATTACTTCCAGGAAAGTGCGCTCATAAAACTAGAAATATATAAACAGCAAAAGAAATGGCACTTCCATTTTCAATTACCTAGTGTTTTGCCACCTTCCGCCTATCGTATTTTTACGATGAAATTACAAGAAACCTTTTCCAAATTTGCTACGATCGTAGACTGGACGATTTATACTGATAATAAAAAGCTAGACGATGATGCCATTTGTGATTATTGGATGGATTTCATCCGTTCATTGGAGGATTTATCGCCAGCTTATCGAGACCTAGTATATGAGCAAAGGCCAGCAGTAAATGGAGCTAAGCTTGTTTTAACTGCCCGTAATGGTGCAGAGGCAAATGCGCTTTCAAAACGATTAGATGGTGCTTTTAAAGCATATTGTGTTCGTATTGGCACATTAGCTTATACGTTACAGGTAGATGTGAAAACTGAAATAGATGCCATTGAAAAGTTTAGGGAGCAAAAAGCGATTGAGGATCAAAAAATCGTTCAACAAGCTGTGCGAGATAAAGAAGAACGAGCGAAACAAAAACCAGATGAATCGCAAAAAGGACCAATCTTTATTGGTGCCCAAATTAAAGACGATCCGATTCCAATGGAGCAAGTGCTAGAAGAAGAACGGCGCGTGGTTTTCCAAGGATATGTGTTCGATTCAGATGTAAGAGAGCTAAGATCAGGACGGCATTTACTTATTGCGAAAGTTACCGATTATACGAGCTCGTTTCACATTAAAATGTTTTCTAAAGGAGACCAGGATGAGGTCCAGTTTGCACAATTAAAAAAAGGTATGTGGGTCAAAGCGCGTGGTAGTATTCAAACAGACACCTTTACAAACGAACTGACGATGATGGCTAATGATATTAATCAAATCACACCATACGTAAGGAAAGACAATGCACCAGAGGGTGAGAAGCGCGTGGAGCTGCATGCTCATACAACGATGAGTCAAATGGATGCCGTTGTTTCTGCTTCAAGATTAGTTGAACAAGCTGCTAAATGGGGGCATACAGCTATTGCGATAACAGATCATGCTGTTGCACAATCCTATCCTGAAGCATATGGAGCTAGCAAAAAGCATGGTGTTAAGGTTTTATACGGATTGGAAGCTAATATTGTTGATGATGGCGTACCAATCGCATATAACGAAGCAGATATAGAACTTGAACAAGCAACTTACGTCGTTTTTGATGTGGAAACAACAGGTCTGTCTGCAGTTTATGATACCATCATTGAACTTGCCGCAGTTAAAGTCGAAAATGGAGAAATTGTTGATCGGTTTGAACGATTTGCCAATCCGCACCATCCATTGTCTCAAACTACAATAGATTTAACAGGGATTACGGATGACATGGTTAAGAATGCTCCTGAAGTAGAAGAAGTTTTAAAAGACTTTAAGGCATGGATGGGTGATGCGATCTTGGTTGCCCATAATGCAAGCTTTGATATGGGCTTTTTAAACCAAGGATTTAAGAGAATTGATATAGAAAAAGCACCTAACCCTGTTATAGATACGTTAGAATTAGCGCGATTTTTATTTCCTAACTTTAAAAACCATCGTCTTAACACGTTGTGTAAGCATTTGAATATTGAACTAACACAACACCATAGAGCGATTTATGATGCGGAAGCGACTGGCTATTTAATGTGGAAATTACTAAAAGATGCGTTCGAAAAAGAAATCGTTAATCATAAGCAATTGAATCAACATATGGGGGAAGGGAATGCGTATCAAAGGTCTCGTCCTTTTCACGTTACATTACTTGCTAAAAATGAAGTCGGCTTAAAAAATATATTTAAGCTTGTTTCCTATTCACATATCGACTATTTTTATCGTGTCCCGCGAATACCTCGTTCAGTGCTCACCAAGCATCGTGAAGGACTAATTATTGGATCTGGGTGTGATAAAGGGGAAGTATTTGAAACAATGATGCAAAAGTCAAAAGAGGAAGCAGAAAACGTTGCAGAATTCTATGATTATATAGAAATTCAACCACCGAGTAATTATAATCATTTAATTGAAAGGGAATTGGTCCAAAATGAAGCACAGATCTTTGACATTATCAGAAATTTAGTTGATATGGCCGAGAGAATGGGTAAAAAAGCAATAGCTACTGGGAACACGCATTATATCGAGCAACATGAAAAATTATATCGACAAATTTTGATAACATCACAAAAAGGTAACCCGCTCAACCGCCAAACACTTCCGGACGTTCATTTCCGGACGACGGATGAAATGCTACAATGCTTTGATTTCTTAGGTGACCAAAAAGCGAAGGAAGTAGTTGTAACAAATACACAGTATATTGCAGATTTGACAGAGGATATCAAGCCAGTAAAAGATGACTTGTATACACCGAACATTGATGGTGCTGAAGATGAAATTAGAGAAATGAGTTATGTGAAAGCACGAAGTATCTATGGGGATGATTTGCCGGAAATTGTGGTGAATCGGATCGAAAAGGAATTAAAAAGTATTATCGGACATGGATTCGCTGTTATTTATCTAATTTCGCATAAACTTGTAAAAAAGTCGTTGGATGATGGTTATCTTGTTGGGTCACGTGGTTCCGTAGGTTCATCACTTATTGCTACATTAACGGAAATCACTGAGGTCAATCCATTGCCACCTCACTATGTTTGTGAGTCATGTCACCATCATGAGTTTTTTAATGATGGTTCCGTAGGTAGTGGCTTTGATTTGGCAGATAAAAACTGTCCTAATTGTGGGTTAAACCTAACAAAAGATGGACAAGACATTCCCTTTGAAACATTTCTCGGTTTTAAAGGTGACAAAGTACCCGATATTGATTTGAACTTCTCTGGGGAATACCAGCCAAAAGCACATAATTACACGAAGGTATTATTTGGCGAAGATTATGTCTTTCGTGCTGGGACGATCGGTACTGTTGCAGAAAAGACTGCTTTTGGATATGTAAAAGGCTATGCGAGTGATAAAGGGATCCAATGGAAGGGCGCGGAGACAGAACGTCTTGTACAAGGTTGTACAGGCGTCAAGCGAACATCTGGTCAACATCCAGGAGGAATCATCGTTGTTCCAAGCGACAAGGAGATTTATGATTTTACTCCGATTCAGTTTCCAGCAGATGATCGTAACTCAGAGTGGAAGACGACTCATTTCGACTTCCATTCTATCCATGATAATTTGTTAAAGTTAGACATCCTTGGTCACGATGATCCAACTGTAATTCGTATGCTACAAGATTTGACGGGAATTGATCCGAAGACAATTCCAACCGACGACGCAGAAGTAATGAAGATATTTTCTGGAACAGATGCACTAGGTGTTACGCCTGAACAAATTAATTGTAAAACCGGCACATTAGGTGTGCCTGAGTTTGGTACAAAATTTGTGCGACAGATGCTTGAAGATACTAGTCCAAAAACATTCGCAGAACTAGTAATTATTTCAGGACTATCACATGGAACAGATGTATGGTTAGGGAATGCACAAGAGCTAATCAATAACGGAATTTGTGGGCTTCCTGATGTTATTGGTTGCCGAGACGATATCATGGTTTATCTGATGCATAAAGGTTTAGATGCTTCATTGGCATTTAAAATAATGGAATTTGTACGAAAAGGTAAAGGATTGCAGGATGACTGGATTGAAGAGATGAAAAAAAATCAAGTTCCGGATTGGTATATTGATTCTTGTAAAAAAATAAAATACATGTTTCCAAAAGCACACGCAGCTGCATATGTGTTAATGGCAGTTAGAATTGCTTATTTTAAAGTCCATCATCCACTGTTTTTTTATGCAGCGTATTTTTCTGTGCGTGCAGATGATTTTGATTTAGACACAATGGTCAAAGGGGCAACGGCAATTAGATCTCGAGTTGATGAAATTTCTAAAAAAGGCAATGATGCTTCTCCAAAAGAGAAAAATTTGCTGACCGTATTAGAAATCTCCTTAGAGATGAACGAGCGAGGCTTCTCCTTTGCAAAAGTTGACTTATACAAGTCTAGTGCAACCGATTTTCTAGTTGAAGATAATACGTTAATTCCTCCATTTAATGCGGTTGATGGATTAGGTACCAATGCGGCATTAAATATTGTAAAAGCAAGGGAAGAAGGAGAATTTCTTTCTAAGGAGGATTTACGAGAGCGAAGCCGGATCTCTAAGACGGTGTTAGAGTATTTGGATAATCATGGTTGTTTAGACGGAATGGCAGATGCCAATCAATTATCACTATTTTAGATAAATGTGTATAACTAAAAGCAAAATGGTAATACTGAATTACTAGAAATTGATTTCGGATATTTATCCCTGTACTTAGAAAAAAGGGATAATCTTGCATTAACAGCAAACTTGTGGTATATTTTCTATGGTGAGTAAGATACAGTTAGTCGAGAGAGTGGGTATATCCTACTCTTTTTGCTTACTACGGCTCGTTTGCAAGTTTTTTGAAGAGTCTCTCGCAATTGTATGGAAGTGGATGTAATCCCTTGCCGAAGCTACTGGCAAGGGATTTGTAATTGCCCTTTTATGTTTTCAGCAATTATTTTATACCACATAACTGATAAATGATTGTGTTCACCTTACATATGTTAAATGAATGGGTTGGAATTGAATATACTAACAAAAAATGAATCTAATGCAGCAACATTTTCTATATGAAGGAGGGATTATTTTGAGTAACCAAGTAGTCGAAAAAACAGAAGAGTTAGTAACACCAATCCTAGATGAAATGAACTTATATCTAGTAGACGTAGAGTTTGAAAAAGAAGGAAAAAATTGGTTCCTTCGTGTATACATCGATAAAGATGGCGGAGTTGATATAGAAGAGTGTGGGAAAGTTTCAGAACAATTGAGTGAAAAATTGGATGAAAATGATCCTGTGTCAGTTCCGTACTTTTTAGAGGTATCTTCACCAGGTGTAGAGCGTCCATTGAAAAACAAAAAGGATTTTGAAGAAAATATTGGTAAAACAGTTTACGTCAAATTATACGAGCCTTTAGATAATAGTAAGGAGTTCGAAGGGGTTTTAAATGAATTTACGGGTGATAGCCTAAAGTTAGAAATTAAAGTAAAATCCCGGAAAAAAGAAGTAGAGATTCCTTACGAAAAAATAGCTAAGGCCAGGTTGGCAGTAACGTTTAATTAAAGGGGGAAATACGGTGAGTAGTGAGCTTTTTGAAGCCATTCAGTTTTTAGAAAAAGAGAAGGGTATAGATAAAAATGTCCTCTTGGAAGCCCTAGAGGCTGCATTAATTTCGGCTTATAAAAAGAATTTTAAATCAGCTACAAATGTACGCGTAGATTTAAATGAAACAACAGGCAGTATGCATGTATTTGCGAGAAAAGATATTGTCGAAGAAGTTGAAGATAGCCAACAACAGATATCATTGGAAGAAGCGAAACAAATTAATCCGAATTATGATATTGGTGATGTTGTTGAGTTAGAAGTTACACCTAAGGATTTTGGTCGAATTGCTGCCCAGGCTGCAAAGCAAGTTGTAACGCAAAGAGTAAGAGAAGCAGAACGAGGCGTGATATTTAATGAGTATATTGATCGCGAAGAAGATGTCATGACTGGAATAATCCAGCGTATGGACCCTCGTTTTATCTATGTTCACTTAGGTAAAGTAGAAGCTAGATTACCGGAAAGTGAGCAAATGTCAACAGAGGAATATAATGTACATGATCGACTCAAAGTATTTGTGACTAAAGTGGAAAA
Source organism: Radiobacillus sp. PE A8.2 (assembly GCF_045635475.1). Classification (NCBI taxonomy): domain Bacteria; kingdom Bacillati; phylum Bacillota; class Bacilli; order Caryophanales; family Bacillaceae; genus Radiobacillus; species Radiobacillus sp. PE A8.2. Next base: position 28,418 of record NZ_JBJGXI010000050.1, read on the forward strand.
TACAAATAAAGGACCACAAATTTTTGTTTCACGCACACATCCTGGACTTCTAAAAAGATTATTTGAAATGGAAGTTCCAGAAATTTATGATGGAACTGTAGAAATAAAATCTGTTGCTCGAGAAGCTGGCGATCGATCTAAAATCTCTGTACACGCAGAAAATCCAGAAGTTGATCCTGTAGGCTCATGTGTCGGTCAACGTGGTCAACGTGTTCAAACTATCGTAAATGAGCTGAAGGGCGAGAAAATTGATATCGTAGAGTGGTCTGAGGATCCTGTAGTTTATGTGTCCAATGCACTTAGCCCTTCTAAAGTAGTTGAAGTGTTAGTGAAAGAAGAAGAAAAAGCGACTACAGTTATTGTTCCGGACTACCAGCTTTCTTTAGCCATTGGTAAACGAGGTCAAAACGCTCGACTTGCAGCTAAATTAACTGGTTGGAAAATTGACATAAAAAGTGAATCAGAAGCTAGAGAACAAGGTCTCCTATCCGAAAAGCCAGAAGATGATTTTTATGAGCAAGATATATATACTGATCTTGACGATGATGACGATTTATTCAAATAAGGAGGGGAATTTATGGCACGTGTGAATAAGAAAATTCCTCTTAGAAAATGTGTAGTGACCCAAGAATTAAAGCCGAAAAAAGAGTTGATTAGGGTTGTCCGCAATAAAGAAGGCGAAGTATTTGTAGACCCAAGTGGGAAACAAAATGGTCGCGGAGCTTATGTGTCAAAAGACGCTACAATTGTGAACCAAGCGAAGAAAACGAAAGTACTTGAACGTCATTTAAACGCACAGATTGATGAACAACTATATGAACAATTACAATTAATTATAGAAGGTAAAAAAATTGAGTAAAGATTATTTAAATTTATTAGGTCTTGCATATCGAGCAAGAAAATGTACTTTAGGCGAAGAATTGATTATACGGGATATTCAAAGTAAAAAAGCAAAGCTAATTTTATTAGCTAACGACACTGGTCCACAAACTACGAAAAAAATTACAGATAAATGTAATTTTTATAAAGTACCTTTGTTGGTTGTTGATGATCGGGAAACCATTTCTCGTGCAATTGGAAAGTCAGGGAGAGTTGCAATTGCTATTCTAGATCAAGGATTTGCTACTAAAATTACATCGTTACTCGATTAATCTATTCGGGGGTGAACGTATGAGTAAAATACGCGTTTATGAGTATGCCAAACAAAAAAATGTTCAAAGTAAGAATGTAATTGATAAGCTGAAAGAATTAAATATTGAAGTGACTAATCATATGTCAACAATATCAGATCAAACGATTAAAACATTAGATCAAACATTTAGTCCAGATGAATCAGCTAGTTCATCAAAAGTAGAGCAACAACCGACGAAAACGAAACAGACAAAGTTCAATGACAAAAGATCAAATGATAAGCCAACAACTCAAGGGAGAGGCAACAACAATAATCAACCTAGAAATGGTGGCAAAGCAAAAGGAAATCCGAATAATAGAAATAATCAGCATTTTAATAAAAGGAATAGACAACAAGGGCAAAGTAATAATCAACAGCAACATCAGCCTAAAAAAGTTGAGGTTCCTTCAAAGATTACTTATAGTGGTTCCTTATCCGTTAGTGAATTGGCACAAAAGTTAACGAAGCAAACAGCAGAAATTATCAAAAAATTAATGGGTCTAGGTATAATGGCTACTAAAAACCAAGATTTAGACGAAGAAACAATTGAGTTGATTTGTGCTGAATACGATGTTGAAGTAGTGCAAGAGGTATTAATTGATGAAACAGACCTCGATATTTATAAGGCTGATGAAAACGAAGAAGAGCTTATAGAGCGTCCTGCAGTTGTAACTATTATGGGGCACGTTGACCATGGTAAAACTACACTTCTTGATTCCATCCGTGATACAAAAGTAACGGAAGGAGAAGCTGGTGGTATTACACAGCATATTGGTGCCTATCAAATTGAGGAAAATGGTAAGAAAATAACTTTCTTAGATACACCGGGACACGCTGCATTTACGAGTATGCGTTCGCGTGGTGCTAAAATAACAGACATCGCAATTCTAGTTGTAGCTGCTGATGATGGTGTTATGCCACAAACAGTTGAAGCAATCAACCATGCGAAGGCTGCTGAGGTACCGATTATCGTAGCTGTAAATAAAATTGACAAAGAAGGCGCAAACCCTGATCGTGTTATGCAGGAATTAACAGAGCATCAATTAGTTCCTGAGGTTTGGGGTGGCGACACCATCTTTGTTCCACTTTCCGCTTTAAAACGTGAAGGTATTGACGATTTATTAGAAATGATATTGTTAGTTACTGAAGTGGAAGAATTAAAAGCGAATCCAACTCAAAATGCTTTTGGTACTGTCATTGAAGCACAGCTCGATAAAGGACGTGGATCTGTTGCTACGTTACTCGTTCAAAATGGTACCCTTCACGTTGGGGATGCTATCGTAGTCGGTAATACCTTTGGACGCGTAAGAGCCATGGTAAATGATCTTGGTCGACGTGTAAAGGAAGCACCACCTTCAACTCCAGTAGAAATAACTGGATTAAGTGATGTGCCTCAAGCAGGAGATCAATTTGTTGTCTTTAAGGATGAGAAAAAAGCTCGTCAAGTTGGTGAAGCACGACAACAGCAACAAATTGAAGCTAATCGAAATGATAAAGTAAAAGTTAGCTTGGATGATTTGTTTGAACAAATTAAACAAGGTGAAATCAAAGATATCAATCTAATCGTTAAAGCTGATGTGCAAGGTTCGTTAGAGGCAATGGCATCTTCTCTTGAGAAAATTGAAGTCGAAGGTGTTAAAGTTCGAATCATCCATACGGGCGTAGGTGCGATAACAGAATCTGACATTATTTTAGCTTCTGCATCAAATGCAATTGTTATTGGGTTTAATGTTAGACCTGATGTAAATGCTAAGAAAGCAGCAGAATCTGAAAAAGTTGATGTTCGCTTGCACAGAATTATTTATAAAGTAATCGAAGAAATTGAATCAGCAATGAAAGGGATGCTTGATCCAGAGTTTAGAGAGAAAGTTATCGGTCAAGCTGAAATCCGTGAAATATTTAAAGTGTCAAAAATCGGCACAATTGCAGGAAGCTATGTTACTGACGGCAAGCTAACTCGTGATGCTGGTGTTCGAGTAATCAGGGACGGAATTGTCATTTATGAAGGTGAAATTGATACGTTAAAACGATTCAAGGATGATGTGAAGGAAGTTGCACAAAACTACGAATGTGGTATAACGGTTCAAAACTTCAATGACCTAAAAGAAGGCGACGTTTTTGAAGCATATATTATGGAAGAAATTAAACGCACATGATTTTAATGGCTGAAGTAGAATGCTTTCTTTATGAACCGCAGTCACTGAAGCAAAAACGATCAGTCATTAAAAAAATAATAACTCGGATACAAAATGATTATAATATTGCTGTAAGCGAAATTGATTATCAGGATTTGTGGCAAAGAACTTTAATAGGTCTGGTTACGATCTCGAGTGACAAAATTCAAGCAGAAAGGGTTATAGATCAGGCACTAAAGCTGATCGATTCCTTTCCAGAAATTGAACGTGCCACGACAAATAAAGAATGGTTGTAAAATACGTATTCCCTTCCTGACAGAAGAGGTGATGGATAATGAGTGATATTCGTGCAAACCGCGTTGGTGAACAAATGAAAAAGGAGCTAGGTGATATCCTAGGCCGCAAAATTAAAGACCCAAGAGTAGGGTTTGTTACCGTGACAGATGTAGAAGTTACAGGTGACCTACAACAAGCTAAAGTTTTCATCTCTGTGTTAGGAGAGGATAAGCAAAAGCAAGATACGCTTGTAGGGCTTGCCAAAGCAAAAGGTTTTATTCGCTCTGAAATTGGAAAAAGAATTCGCCTAAGAAAAACACCGGAGCTTTTCTTTGAATTTGATGAAGCGATAGAAACAGGTAATCGTATTGAACACATCTTACGTCATTTAAACGAAGATGATTCAACAGAAGATTAATCTAAGTTAAAACCCTTGCAAAGTTGAACTGCAAGGGTTTTAACTATTGTTAGAAGGTTGTTTTGTAAAAGGAGTTACTTTGTAAAATAGCTAATATTCATCGGTTTGAGAGTGCTTGCACCGCTCCGGAAATGCCCTTCGCTTTCCGCGGGGGGCTAGTGAGCCTCCTCGCGCTCCGGGGTCTCACTTAGGCCGTTTCTTAAGATTACAGGCTAAAACCGTCCTTGTCGAACAACACCTGCATGACCCTTGCCGGGCCTCAGGAGTCGAAGTGGATTTCCTTCGCTGCTAACGGGATTGCTCTTTGCGTCGGGTGATTGGAGCTCCGGGCAGTCGACTCCTGCGGGATAGCGCGAGCTGAAGATCCACTCAGAAGCGCATTTTGCTTCTGAGTTAGCTGAAGCCGTGCCCGCGGAAAGCGACTGCCCGGAGCGGAAATCACGAGTACTACGCCGGATTTTACTTAAAGTATGAATTATAAAGTGCGGCAAACTTTACGAAGAGAGCCAGAACAAATAACAATAGACGGAGGAAGACCAAATGGATGGAATACTACCTTTATGGAAGCCTAAAGGACTAACTTCTCATGACTGTGTATTTAAAATCAGAAAAATATTTCAAACAAAAAAAGTTGGTCACACAGGAACGCTAGACCCAGAGGTGGAAGGGGTGCTTCCAATTTGTATTGGTCAAGCGACTAAAATCGTACCCTTTCTTACAGAAACAAGGAAAACTTATAGTGCTGAAATTACTTTAGGTACAGCTACTGAAACAGAGGATCGCTATGGTAAAATAATTGAAGAAGCAAATGTCCTTGATGAATTTAGTAGTGTAGATATAAAACAAGTCCTTTCATCCTTTCATGGTGAAATTAAGCAAATACCTCCAATGTACTCAGCGGTGAAGATAAACGGCAAGAAGCTCTATGAGTATGCTAGAGAGGGAAAAGTCATTGAACGACCACAACGAACAGTTGCGATTCATCACATCCAATTGTGTGAAGGGTCTATCAACAAATCATCCAATAGACTATCTTTTAAATTTGATGTAGAATGCTCAAAGGGAACATATATTAGAACCTTATGTGTAGATATTGGCAAAGAGCTTGGTTACCCGGCGCATATGTCCGGTTTAGTAAGAACAAAAACAGGTTGTTTTGATAAGGACAATACCTATACATTTGAAGAAATTAATCAAGCCACTGACCTTGCATCACTGCTTGAACCGATCGTCAAAGGTGTGGAGGATTTGTCGGTATATTATGTAGATGAACACATAAAGAAAAAAGTTTTAAACGGACAAAAGCTAAATTTGCCTGATTTGCTACCGGCGACTGACCCGTTTCGTGTCCAATATCATGACGAATTGCTCGCCATTTACAAGTCTCACCCCGATGATAAGCAACTTATGAAACCTGTTCGTGTTTTTAATTAGTTATAAGAGGTTGTTCAAAAAGGTGCCAAATGATCAGCGGCGAACTCTAGAGTTGGTTCATCTTTCCGGTTATGGAAAAGCAAATCACTTTTCCTTATCTCATCTAGGAAAAGCCTACACTGCGGTCGCGGGGACTTCACCGCCTCGACCTTCTTGCTGCTAATTAGTCACCTTTTTGAACACGCACTATAATCAAAAAAATTCGTTATAAGGAGATGATCTCCGGATCTCTCCATTTAGAAATAAGTAGGTGATAACATGCAATGCATTCGATTATCTTATCCACATCATCTTTTGAAAGTAGAATTACCCGAAACTATAGCTGCAATTGGCTTTTTTGATGGCATTCATAAAGGACATCAAAAAGTCATAAATACTGCAATAAAAGAAGCAGACCGACAAAACAAGAAAAGTGCTGTTATTTCCTTCTTTCCACATCCTTCTGTCGTATTAAGAAAAGACAAGCAGCATGTACATTATTTGACGCCGTTACGAGAAAAAGAAGCAATTCTAGAGGAGATGGGTGTTGACCTATTTTATATCATCACTTTTGACCCTCAATTGTCTAAATTGTTACCTGAGGAATTTATCAACCATTTTATTATAGGTTTAAACATAAAGCAGTTAGTTGCAGGATTCGATTTTACGTATGGGCACAAAGGGGAAGGATCGATGAAAACGATCGCGACTCATGCTAAAGGTGAATTTGGCTATACCATTATTGATAAACTAGAAGCTGGCGACGAAAAGATAAGTTCGACTTTAATAAGAACCCTTTTGAAAGACGGTAAAATCGAGCGCGTTAATGAACTACTAGGTAGGGCTTATATGGCAAGAGGTATTGTAGTAGAAGGTGACAAAAGAGGACGAACGATAGGTTTTCCAACAGCGAATATTGAGCCTGCTATTGACTTTCTGATGCCTAGAGTAGGGGTATATGCTGTTCTTGTTAAGCACAATGGTAAAGAATACAAAGGAATGGCTAATTTAGGCTATAAGCCTACATTTCATGAAGATGCAAATCTGCTAACAATAGAAGTTCATATTTTTGATTATAAAAATGATCTGTATGGGGAAGAATTATGTATAGAATGGCGAAACTATATTCGAGATGAGAAAAAATTCAATGGAATAGAAGAATTAGTTAGTCAGATTAAAAGAGATGAGCAAGAAATTCGGACAATCCTGACGCAGATTTAGGTTTATCCCTTGCTTTTTTTGTCAAAAAGATGTACTCTAAAATACGGAAACCTTCTCTTGGCAATACGAGTCTCCGACGGTTGCTGGGAGGATGGGGATCTTCGAATAATAATAGGAGGTGAAACGGATGGCAATCACAAAAGAGCGTAAAAATGAACTTATTGGTGAATACAAAACGCATGAAAATGATACAGGTTCACCAGAAGTACAAATCGCTGTCCTAACTGAAGAAATCACAAGTCTTAATGAGCATTTACGTGTTCATAAGAAGGATCACCATTCACGTCGTGGTCTTTTAAAAATGGTAGGTAAGCGTCGTAATCTACTTAACTACTTGCGTACAAAAGACGTAACACGTTATCGTGAGTTAATTAAAAAGCTTGGCTTACGTCGTTAAGTGTACTTAAAAGCGGGAGAATTCCCGCTTTTTCTGTACAAAAAAAATTATACATAAAGCTTATCCTTTAGAGGTTTTTTTAGAAATAGTATAGTTTTCTTCAAAATATTTCTAATAATTTTTAACAACCTCATATAGAAGGGCACCTTTAATACTTATTTTTGAGAGGAGTATAACTACACAATGGCAGAAGAAAAGAAAATTTTCTCAACGGAAATTTCTGGCCAGCCATTCTCCGTTGAAATTGGAGAATTAGCAAAGCAAGCGAATGGGGCTTGTATGGTACAGTATGGAGACACATCTGTATTAGCAACGGCAACAGGGTCAAAAGAACCAAAAGATTTGCCTTTTTTCCCTTTAACAGTAAACTATGAAGAACGATTATACGCTGTTGGTAAAATTCCAGGAGGTTTCATTAAACGAGAGGGACGTCCTAGTGAAAAAGCTGTACTTACATCAAGATTAATTGACCGTCCAATACGACCTCTTTTCCCAGATGGATATCGAAATGATGTACAAGTAATTAGTATCGTAATGAGTGTAGATCAAAACTGTCCATCTGAGATAGCAGCGATGATCGGCTCATCAATCGCGCTTTCCATTTCAGATATACCTTTTGGTGGCCCTATAGCAGGCGCTATTGTCGGTAGAGTAGATGGTGAATTTATTATTAATCCTTCTACTGAGCAACGCGAGAAAAGTGATCTTGATCTTATAGTTGCTGGTACGAAAGATGCAATTAACATGGTAGAAGCTGGTGCTCAAGAAGTACCTGAGGAAATCATGCTCGAAGCGATTATGTACGGTCATGAGGAAATTAAACGTTTAGTTGAATTCCAAGAGAAAATAATTGCAGAAGTTGCTAAAGAAAAAATGGAAATCACTTTGTTTGAGCTTGATAAAGCATTAACAGTTGAAGTTGAAAGTAAAGCAAAGGCGACGTTAGTGGAAGCAATCCAAGTGCAAGAGAAGCATGCACGTGAGGATGCAATTAACAAAGTTAAAAAAGAAGTAGTCGCTGCTTACGAAGAGCAAGAAGCTGATGCTGAAACAATGAAGCATGTTAAAGGCATTCTTGATAAAATCGTAAAAGAAGAAGTTCGTCGTTTAATTACAAAAGAAAAAATTAGACCTGACGGACGTAAAATCGATGAGATTCGTCCATTATCATCACGCATTGGTGTTCTTCCTAGAACACACGGTTCTGGATTGTTTACTCGTGGACAAACTCAAGCACTAAGTGTTTGTACTCTAGGCGCACTAGGCGATGTTCAAATTCTTGACGGTCTGGATCTAGAAGAATCAAAACGATTTATGCACCATTATAATTTCCCTTTATTTAGTGTTGGTGAAACAGGACCAATAAGAGGACCAGGTCGTCGCGAAATTGGTCACGGAGCGTTAGGGGAACGTGCACTAGAGGTTGTTATTCCTTCAGAAAAAGACTTCCCTTACACGATACGATTAGTTTCCGAAGTATTAGAATCTAACGGTTCAACTTCTCAAGCTAGTATTTGTGCTAGTACATTAGCAATGATGGATGCAGGTGTGCCAATTAAAGCACCAGTAGCTGGGATTGCAATGGGTCTAATAAAATCTGGAGAAGATTACTCGATTTTAAGTGACATTCAAGGTATGGAAGACCATTTAGGTGATATGGATTTTAAAGTAGCTGGAACTGCAAATGGTGTAACAGCACTACAAATGGATATCAAAATTGAAGGTCTTTCTAAAGAAATATTAGAAGAAGCACTAATACAGGCGAAAAAAGGTCGTATGCATATTCTTTCTCATATGTTAGAGGTAATAGGCGAGCCAAAGGAAGAACTTTCTCGCTATGCGCCTAAAATTCTTACAATGAGCATTAAACCTGATAAGATTCGTGATGTAATTGGACCAAGCGGAAAACAAATTAATAAAATCATTGAAGAAACAGGCGTTAAGATCGACATTGAACAAGATGGATCTGTATTTATTTCATCAACAGAAATGGATATGAACCAAAAAGCGAAGAAAATTATCGAGGACATTGTCCGTGAAGTAGAAGCTGGAGAAATGTATCTTGGTACTGTTAAACGCGTTGAAAAATTTGGTGCCTTTGTGGAATTGTTTAAAGGTAAAGAAGGTCTTGTTCATATTTCTGAGTTGGCAGAAGAACGGATTGCTAAAGTGGAAGACGTTGTAAAAATTGGCGATCAAATTATGGTGAAAGTAAAAGAGATCGATAATCAAGGAAGAGTGAATCTTTCAAGAAAAGCTGTCCTTGTTGAACAAAAACAACAAAATGGATAATGAACGACTAAGTAAGAAGCTGGCATGCCAGTTTCTTTTTTAATACCGTTGAACACTACTATAAGAGGTTGTTCCAAAAGACACCAATTGGTTAGTGGAATGCTTGAACTGGATCATCTTGCTGGTTATGGAAAAGGTAATCACTGTTCATTACCTTACCTTTTTACGCATTCGTTTCTTTTTGAGCACGTAGTGTAAGGATAACATTGTTAAATTCGTTCTACCTTGTCCCTTTCATTCATAAAGTTTTAATGGGAGGGATACAATTGAAACGAACACTTATCCATATCGTTACTTTTTTGTTGATTGTCTTTATAGCATATCAGCCACAATCAAACTATTTCAGTATGAATAATCTATCTAATTATATGCAACTGTCACAACAAGTAACTTCGAATCAAGACCAATTAATGGCCGATATTAAGAAAAAAAGTCAGGAATACGAAGAACCTCCTCAAAACGCAAGAGTTGATGAAGTGTGGAAGAAGTTACCTGGACGCAATGGAATCCGTGTGAATATAGAAGAATCATATAAGCAAATGAAGGAAAACGGTAAGTTCGATGAATCATTACTTGTTTATGAACAAGTGCGTCCAGAGGTTAGTATAGAAGATTTACCACCTTCACCAATTTATCGAGGGCATCCTGATAAACAAATGGTAGCACTTTTAATCAATGTTGCATGGGGGGAAGAAAATATTCCCAGTATGCTTAATACGCTTAAAAAAAATAGTGTGAAAGCAACTTTTTTTATCGAGGGGAAATGGGCTAGCAATAATGCAGATCTCGTAAAAATGATAAAAGAAGAAGGTCATCTAATCGGTAATCACGCATTTAATCATCCAGATATGAAACATCTCACGAAAGAGCAAAATTTAGAGCAAATAAAGAAAACAAATGACATTATAAAAGCGATAATAGGTGAAGCGCCGAAGTGGTTTGCACCACCAAGTGGAAGTTTTAATGACGAAGTAGTCAAAATTGCTTCGGAATTGAAAATGGAAACAATCCTATGGTCTGTGGATACGGTTGACTGGAAGAAGCCAAGCACATCGGTTATGTTGAATCGAGTTATATCAAATATACACCCTGGGGCAATGATTCTCATGCATCCTACAGATGTAATAGAACAAGGAATCGAACAACTAATTTTGAATCTTAAAGAAAAAGGGTATAAAATTGGTACGGTTGACAGACTATTAAGTGAAAATAGATAAACATGGATGAATGATTGGGAGGATTTACTTTGCTACAGAAACATACATGTCAGAATGGTCTACGAGTTGTATTAGAAGAAATCCCTGCTGTTAGGTCAGTAACGATTGGTATTTGGATTCTTGCTGGCTCAAGAAATGAACAAGAACATGAAAACGGGATGTCACATTTTTTAGAGCATATGTTTTTTAAAGGAACAAAAACACGTTCTGCAAAAGATATTGCCGAAGCGTTTGATGCAATCGGTGGACAAGTAAACGCATTTACGTCAAAAGAATATACGTGCTATTATGCTAAAGTTCTCGATACACATAAAGAGTATGCGATGGAAATACTGGCAGATATGTTTTTCAACTCTGCTTTTGACGCTGCAGAGATGGAAAAAGAAAAGAAAGTAATAGAAGAAGAAATCAAGATGTCTGAAGATACACCAGATGATATCGTGCATGATCTACTTTCAGTGGCTTCCTACGGTAAGCATCCGCTTGGTTACCCGATTTTAGGTACTGAAAAAACATTAGCGGCATTTACAAGAGACGATTTAAAAGCTTATAAGGACAGATATTATATACCAAAAAATATTGTGATATCGATTGCGGGAAATGTAGATACCTCTTTTGTAAACAAAGTGGAATCGCACTTCGGTACTTTCAAGTCTGACCAAGCATTATACACTTATCAAAAACCGGAGTTCATTGCAGACCATATGGAACGAAAGAAAGAGACAGAACAAGCTCATCTGTGTATGGGTTTTAATGGCCTCTCCGTGGAAGCTGATAATATGTTTAGTCTCGTTGTTATGAATAACATTCTTGGTGGTAGCATGAGTTCTAGACTATTTCAGGAGGTTCGTGAACAACGAGGATTGGCCTATTCCGTTTTTTCTTATCACAGTTCGTTCTTAGATAATGGCCTATTAACGATTTATGCTGGTACTGGTAAAAACCAATTACCAATCTTAAAAGATACAATTGAAGAGACAATTAGTGATTTGGTTGCTAATGGACTTTCTGACAAAGAGTTGAAAAATAGTAAGGAGCAGCTTAAAGGTAGTTTAATGTTAAGCTTAGAAAGCACAAATAGTAGAATGAGTCGAAACGGGAAAAATGAATTACTTCTAAAAAGACATCGTACACTTGACGAAATGATTGACGAAATTGATGCAGTCAACCATGACAGTATTGAGAAAGTAATACACACATTATTCACCGGCTCTTACTCAAGTGCGTTAATTGCTCCATAACATGAATCACCTGTGATTTTTTATCATAGGTGATTTTGTTTTTACATATGTATTAATAGTCCAAGTATGTTAGGAGGAAAAAAATTGAGATATAAAGATTTAAGTGGAAAAGAAATTGTTAATGTTAAAAAAGGAGCTCGGTTGGGTGTTCTAGGTCAAACAGATTTAGAATTAAATGAGAAAACAGGACAAATAGAATCCTTTCTTATTCCAAATTACAGTTGGTTTGGATTAAAAAAAGAAGGCGAAAGTATTCGGATAGATTGGCAGGATATAAAAAAAATCGGAGAAGATATGATTATAATTGAATCTTAATGGTCACCAAACTCTGCTATGTAGCAGAGTTTTTTTATTGTCT
>NZ_JBJGXI010000051.1:0-40312 GCF_045635475.1 Radiobacillus sp. PE A8.2
TAAAAAAGTGATTCATTGCATCCGGATTGCCGGACGCAATGAATCACTTATCAATTACTATTTTATCTCAATTATATTTGCTTCATTATCACGTACCATACCAGAAGTTTTAATATGAACAGCTTGTCCTTCTTGTAAGTTAGTGAATATGATTGGTGTAATCGTAGAAGTTGCGTTATTCGCGATATAATCAAGATCGACACGCATTATTTCCTGACCTTGTTTTACAACATCGCCTTCTTCAACCTTCGCTGTAAATCCTTCTCCTTTTAAGTTCACCGTATCAAGCCCAATATGAAGGAGTATTTCCATTCCATTTTCTGCTTCAATACCAATCGCATGTTTGGTTGGGAATATGTTCAAAATTTTTCCGTTTACAGGTGAAACAAACTTTCCATCCGCTGGTTTTACCGCAAATCCATCTCCCATTAATTTTTTAGAGAACACTTGGTCCGGAACTTCTTCTAACGGTAGAATTTGTCCTCTGACCGGGCTAGCGAAATCAATCCGTCCAGTTAATACTGATGCTTTCTCACTTGTTTCCTTTGGAGCAGATTTTGTATTTGACCGTGGTGTTTTGCCACTAATTATATCTTGAATTTGTCCTTTGATTGAATCAGATGCTGGTCCAAAAATAGCTTGCACGTTGTTTCCTACTTCCATAACGCCGGAAGCACCTAATCGTTTTAGGCGTGTTTTATCGACATTGGCTTTGTCGTTCACAGAAACCCGTAACCTTGTAATACATGCATCCAAGTGTGTAATGTTTTCTTTTCCACCTAGACTCTCTAAAATTTCATATGGAAGCTCGCCGACTTCTTTCTCTTCTCCATCTGTGTCAACGTACTCTTCATCTTCACGACCAGGAGTTGCTAAATTCCACCTTCGAATTGCAAATCGGAATCCGAAATAGTAAAGTAATGCAAACACAAGTCCTACTGGAATGATCATCCATGCGTTTGTTGATAGTTTCCAATAAAGAATATAGTCAATGAATCCACCTGAGAAAGTAAATCCTGCTTTTACATGCAATAAGTCCATGACCACAAATGATAAGCCAGCAAATGCACAGTGAATTAAAAATAACACTGGCGCCACAAATAAGAATGCGAATTCAATCGGTTCGGTAATACCAGTTAAAAATGATGTTAGTGCCGCAGAACCCATAATACCTGCAACTTTAGCTTTATTTTCTGGCTTTGCTTCATGATAAATCGCAAGTGCTGCAGCTGGTAAACCAAATAACATGAACGGGAAAAGACCTGCCATAAATGTTCCTGCTGTTGGGTCACCTTTGAAGTAACGCGTCATATCACCTCTAACAACTTCTCCAGCTTCCGTTGTAAACTGACCAAATTCATACCAGAATGGTTGGTAGAAAATATGATGTAACCCGAATGGAATTAATCCACGTTGTACAAAACCGAAAATGAATGCGGCAATCGTTGAATTGGCTTCAACCGCTTGATAAGAGAACCAGTCAATTACTCCTTGAATTGGTGGCCACACAAACACGAAAATGGCACCTAATGCCACACCAGTTGCGGCAGTGATAATCGGTACGAATCTTTTCCCAGCAAAGAATCCGAGGAATTGCGGCAATTTGATATCAAAGAACCGCTTATACAATACAGATGCGACGATACCCACGATAATACCGCCGAACACACCCATTTGTAAGGTGGTTATGCCGAGCATTTCAATCGTTGCAACGCCTCTTGCTTCAGCAATGATCCCAAGCGTAACATTCATCGTTAAAAATCCAATAACAGCCGCTAAACCAGCAACTCCATCACCATCAGATAATCCTATCGCTACTCCAATAGCGAACAATAATGGTAAATTATCAAATATGATTCCGCCAGCTTGCGCCATGACCGGAATATCTAATACGTTTTCATGTCCGATTCCGAGTAATAGACCTGCAGCTGGCAATACAGATACTGGTAGCATTAAAGCACGACCAACACGTTGTAATAAGCCAAAAGCTTTCTTAAACATTGTACATCCTCCTATTGTATGGGGTTATAAATGGAAGTGATACATAAGTCGATTTCATCATTACTTACCTTGCACAGCTATCTGCCCCCATTAAATTGTAGATAGCTGTATAAGGTAATTATCAAATTGACTCAGTTATTTGACCAAATAAAAAAGGCATGAGTAAAAAAGGTTCAGATTTCCATAACGGGCATTCTTATCCCGTATGGTTACCTGAAAATCTTTTATACTCATGCCTGATCGAATCAGTAACACGTAATTAGATTTTATTAGTCAACCGCTGTAAATGAATCGTTAAATACAAAGCTTCTGACTCATCTACTGGTTTATTTAATTGCTTTTGCATCACTTTAATCAACTTCCATGCAAGATTATAGCATATAGGATATGTGAGTTTCAACATCTCTGCCAAACTTTTTTGCTCACCTAATTTTTCACCATGATGTGCTCGTACAATCGCGCGGTAGAGGTGTTGAATTAAGCGATGATAGTCAATCCGGTTTTTCTCCATTTCAATATCCAAGTTTTCTTCAATTATTTGAACCAATTTAGAAATTAATTGATGATGGCGATTTAAATCAGAAATAGATTTGTCCGTTATTGCGCTATGGATATGTAAGGCGATGAAGCCTATTTCACCAGTAGGAAATATAATTCCCATCTTTTGTTGTACTTTATCGACGACTTGTTTAGCTACTTTATATTCATTCGGATACAACGACTCAATTTCCATAAGAAATGGGTTGGAAAACTGCATGTCCTGTTGCATGCGATGGATGGCAAAGTTAATATGATCTGTTAAAGCAATATGAATATGTTCATTCAACTTTTGTCCCATGCTTTCTTCTATAAAAACCAGGATGTCTTGCATAAACTCAATCGTATCATTATCAACGTGGGACAATAAATTGACATATTGTTCTTTTTCATTTTCATCTTTCAATATAAACGTTTTATCTGCTTTATCGAGTGTAATGAAATCATTCTTTTTCACTTGGAAGCCGATTCCTTTTCCAATTAATACGACCTCTTGGTGTAAAGGATGCTCAGCAATCACTACATTGTTGTTTAACGCTTTTATTACTTTTATCATTTCAGACATATACTTCTCCACCTGTACCACATATTGTTTATATATCGTATATGGTATGAAAATAAAACACAACTTTTTAATCCAAATAAAACGGGTTGACCCATTAGGATTAAAAGTCCAATCCCATAATCGTCAACCCATCTCACTTAAGTAAAGCTATTCCATTTGTCTTGCTAAGAAGCTTGCCGCAGTTTCCACGGATTTTTGTTCTACTATACTAATGTCTTTTTTATCCTTTGACATAATCATTACACAGCCAATGGGGTCCCCATTAGCAATTATTGGGCTAAGTACATATGAAGCGATCTTTTCTTCATTACCATCTACAATCTCAATAGATGATTCATCTGCTCCTGCGATCACGTTACGGGTATCCATTGCCTTTTCCATAATGCTTCCTATGTTTTTTCCGAGATAATCCTTTTT
Source organism: Radiobacillus sp. PE A8.2 (assembly GCF_045635475.1). Classification (NCBI taxonomy): domain Bacteria; kingdom Bacillati; phylum Bacillota; class Bacilli; order Caryophanales; family Bacillaceae; genus Radiobacillus; species Radiobacillus sp. PE A8.2. Next base: position 3,521 of record NZ_JBJGXI010000051.1, read on the forward strand.
AGACTCACCTGAAACTGCAATAAATTCATCACGATCACATATAAGAACCGGAGAACCGAGCGAATCAAATAAAGCGTCTGCATACTCCTTAGCGAAATCACCTAATTCACTAATCGGAGAATATTTTTTTAGGATAACTTCCCCTTCTCGATCTACAAATATTTCTAAAGGATCACCTTCTCGGATGCGTAACGTTCTTCTTATTTCTTTTGGAATAACTACTCTACCCAAATCATCAATTCGACGTACAATTCCTGTTGCTTTCATATATTATGTGCAGCCTCTCTTTCTATGATGATTTTCTGATTTGCTTCCACCTTTGTTGCTTAAAAAGCAGAAATAACCAGTTGTGGCATTAGTATAAGTACACAATGTAAAATCTATACATACAAACAATGATTTTCTATTTTTGCATTGTTTCTTCCCATTTCATTCCTGCTAATGCCACTAGTAGTTCTTCTGCAACCTTGTACCTATTTTGTTTTGATTTACTATCAAGTTGAACCGTGATTTTTAGTTTATTATTATGTGTTCCTAGTTGAATAGAACGGCCGTATGGCTCGGCGAATGTAAATAATTTAGCCCCATCAATTGACTTACTTGCTTGTTCCTCTAATAGCAGTTCAAGTTTATGCTTCTTTTCTTTTACTGTTTCTACTTTTTCTTTTTTCGCATGTACTTTTAAAGAGGAAACATCAAGCAAATTAGCAACTTCCTCCGGATAATCTCCAAAACGATCGACTATTTCTTCACGAAGGTCATTAATATCCTCTTGTGTCATAAGGGAACGGAATCGTTTATACATCTCTATCTTTTGTTTACCATCAGAAATATAAGTTTCCGGAATATAAGCATCAACATCCAAATCGAGTTCCACTTCGAACGGCTTATTTTCTTCTACTGTTTTCCCTGTTTTTCTTGCTTCTATCGCATCACTTAACATTTGTGAATACATATCAAACCCGACCGAATCAATAAAACCATGCTGCTGTGCACCTAATAAATTTCCTGCACCACGAATTGATAGATCACGCATAGCGATTTTAAAACCTGAACCTAACTCTGTAAATTCTTTAATCGCTTGTAACCTTTTTTCGGCGACTTCTGTTAACACTTTATCTTTTTGGTACGTGAAATATGCATACGCTACTCGATTGGATCGACCTACACGACCTCTTAGTTGATACAATTGACTAAGTCCCATCCGGTCTGCATCATATACGATTAACGTATTCACATTTGGTATATCTACACCCGTCTCAATAATTGTTGTACTAACTAATACGTCAAATTCACCTTCCAAAAAGGAGAACATTACATTTTCCAACTCTGATTCATTCATTTGTCCATGTGCAAATGCCACTCGTGCATCATCGACGAGCGCAGAAATTTCTTGTGCCATTCTTTCAATATTGTTCACTCTGTTATATAAAAAGAACACCTGGCCACCACGCGCCATTTCTCTCTCTATTGCTTCCCGCAAAAAGACTGGATTGTATTCCAACACATACGTTTGAATTGGGAAACGATTTTCAGGTGGTGTTTCTATCACAGATAGATCACGAACCCCTAACATCGACATATGTAATGTACGCGGTATTGGTGTTGCCGTTAACGTTAATACATCCACATTTGTTTTTAACTGCTTTATTTTTTCTTTATGTTTCACACCAAAACGCTGTTCTTCATCGACGATAAGCAAACCAATATTGCTATACTCAATATCCTTAGAAAGAAGTCTATGGGTACCGACAACAATATCGACCAGTCCCTTTTTCAAGCCATCTGTTGTGTCCTTTTGTTGTTTCCTGGTCCGAAACCTGCTAAGTAGACCAATGTTAACCGGATAGTCTTGAAAGCGCTCTAACATCGTCTCGTAGTGCTGCTGTGCCAAGATGGTAGTTGGAACTAGGATTGCTACTTGTTTACCGTCTGCCACTGCCTTAAAAGCTGCTCTAATAGCCACCTCTGTTTTACCGTAGCCAACGTCACCACATAGCAATCGGTCCATCGGGCGTATTTTCTCCATATCTTGCTTTATTTCATCAATACACCTTATCTGATCTTCTGTTTCCTGATAAGGAAATAAGTCCTCAAACTCTTGTTGCATTGGTGTATCCTCTGCAAATGCATAACCTTTTGTTGCTTCTCGTTCTGCATATAGCTTAATCAAATCATCTGCAATATCCTCAACCTTTGATTGTACTTTTCGTTTTACTTTTTTCCATTCACTGCCGCCAAGTTTATACAGTTTTGGTTCTTTACCTTCTGAACCAACATATTTTTGAACCAAATCAATTTGATCAATTGGCACAAATAACTTGTCGTCTCCAGAATACTTAACTAGCATAAAGTCCTTATGAAGTCCGTTAACATGTAACGTTTCAATTCCTAAATAACGACCAATACCATGATTGGAATGTACAACATAATCTCCAACCTTTAGTTCTTGGTAGCTTTTAATTCGCTCTGCATTAGAAATTTTTTGCTTTCGCTTTGGTCGAGCCGTTTGTTTCTTAAATAATTCGTTTTCCGTTAAAATTGCCAGCTTATGCATCGGTAATTCAAAGCCGCTACTAATTGTATTAACCACAATAGTAGGTTGCGTGACCGGTAGCGTGACTTCACTGTCTGCAAGTGTCGCCTCCATTTCGTAATCTGCTAATACCGATTGAATCTTTTCTGCTCGCTTTGGATTTGGAGCAAAGATTAAAACGGAATAATCACTTTTATTCCACCTAGTAATTTCATTTTTTAGTAGGTTCATTTGACCGTGGAATTGCTGCATGGATCGACAGGATACATTGACAATATTTTGCGGATTAGTATTAGGGATATGACGTAAAAAGACAGATAAGTATAAACGTGGCTGCTCCATTTTTGACCATACGTCATGCCAATCAAATGATATGGATAGATTTCTTATCATTTGATTGGCTTCTAACACACTGCGATACCACTCAGCCTCTTCTTCATCTAAGCTTGTTGCTGTCTCCTGAACACGACTCATTTCGTCCAAAATAATTAATCCATTATCAGGTAGATAATCTAACAAACTAGCAGGTTGATCGTAAAAGAAGCGGGCGTATTTATACATTTCTTGATAACGTTCTTGCTGCCTCATTCGCTCTAGATCATATTCAATCGTCTCCGATAATGTTTCTTTCGCATCACTTTTTGTTAATTTTGTAAGTGAATGCGCCAATTCTTTTTCTAAACGCTGAACACCCTTGAGCATATCTTCATCAGTTAGCAATAGCTCGGTGGCAGGACTAATATGAATATTAGTTACCTTTTCTAATGATCGTTGTGTTTCTGAATCAAAATACCGAATCGAATCAACTTCATTATCAAATAGTTCGATTCGGACTGGATTCTCTTTCGTTAATGAAAAAATATCAATAATTCCTCCGCGCAAACTAAATTCTCCTGGTGTAGTAACCATGTTTACGCGCTCATAGCCCATATTAATAAGCGTGTTCAAATACGTTTCAATATCTATTTCTCTGCCTACTTCAAATTGTACTTGGTAGGTTTTCCAATAATCAATCGGTGGTAATATTCGCTTCAAAGCAGCAACTGGTGCAATCATAATTCCCGTTTCATTTTTGAGCCATTGGTTTAAAGCATCAATACGCTGGCTTTTTAATTCTGGACTTGCAATCGCTATTTCAGAAGCGACCAACTCATTTACTGGATACAAATATACATTTTTACTATCTACTAATTCTATTAAATCCTCATATAAATGCTGTGCTTGTACGAGCTGGTGAGTAACCAAAAGAATAGGCTTATCTGTTGATTCGCTAATTATTGATGTTAATAGACCACGCGCGGAACCAGATAAACCTGCTACTAATTGCTCTTCTAATCCAGAAGATACACCGCTTATTATGGAATGAATATCATCCTGTTGTTTTAAATATTCTTTTATCCCTTGCATAGTGCCTCCCCCTTGACTACCGCTACATTCAATTTAAACTACAAAAATGCTTTGGATACTCACCAAAGCTTTTGTCTATTGAATAAAAAAGTCTAATTCATGATATTGTGGGTTTTGTTCCAGAGAATCCTGACAGTCTTCACAAATTGTTTTAATCTGGACATTACCATTACTTTGATATTCAATCATCTGTCTTCGGTCTTCCTGTGATAAATGGTCCAATCCAAGCGTTTGTGTATCGACGACTTGTTGATGTAATTCTCCGATAACATTTCCACAATGATTACATTTATATACAATGGCCACTAGTGAAACCTCCTCTGGGCATACAAATTTTCATTGTTAGTTTGTCCAGAGCCTTCGGTATTTATACTACTATGTAAGCCATAAATTATTTCTGATTATATTCATTCATTACTTCTTCAAAAGGCTTTTTAAACCATGTCTCACAAGCATCGGCTGCCTTTTGAACACTTTCCATTGCCGCTGTCTTTTCTTCACCACTAAAGGTCCCTAATACGTAATCAGGAACAGGCATTGGTGTGCTAGGTCTTCCGATACCTATACGAATCCGCTTAAACTCTTTTGTACCTAAATGGTCAATGGTTGACCGAATACCGTTATGACCACCGTGGCCACCTTTTTGTCTTAACCGAATTTTACCTGGTGGTAAATCTAAGTCATCATATATTACTACGATATCTTCGATCGCTATATTATAAAAATCCATTAACGGTCTTATTGATTCACCAGATAAGTTCATATATGTCTGTGGTTCCAATAGAATAATTTTCTCACCATCTAGTTGCTCCATAGCAAAATTCCCATTGAACTTTTTTTTACTGAGCTTCCAATCATTTCGCTTAGCAAATTCCTCAATGACCATAAACCCAACATTATGTCGGGTATTTTCAAACTTCCTACCCGGATTTCCTAACCCTATAATACATTTCATCGCCTTCACCTTTTCATTCTTTACTCGCTTCCATTATTGTACTTAGTTTTTTAACAAAAATAAAGCCTCACCATGTAATAAGCCCAATCGCTCATTTAAATTGGAAAAAGACGCATCCTTTAAGATGCGCCCTTTAAATAACTATTTACTGTTTTTCTTCATCATCATCATCTTTTTGATTAATTACTTCTGGTTCTACTTCTTCATCTGTCTCTTCTTCTTCTTCAGTAGTTCCAGCATCAGGTGCAGATATTGTTACAATTGTCGTGCTTTCATCTTCCATAATTTCATAGTTGCGACCTTCTTTCAGATCACTCACAGTGATCGTATCGCCAACTTCCATTTTCGATACATCTATTTTTATCTCTTCAGGAATATCCGCCGGTTTTGCTCTAACTGCTAAGTTGTACAACGGTTGCTGTAATACTCCTCCATCTTTAGACCCTTGTGCTTCTCCATCTAAATGTATAGGTACTTCTACATCCATTTCCTGTGACATGTTAACCACATAAAAGTCAGCATGAATTAGCTCGTCCTTCAATGGATCTACTTGGTATTCATGAAGCATAACATCAACGGAAGAGCCATCAACATTCAAAGAGATAATTGCATTTCGACCTTCATCTCGTATAGTCTTTAATAGTTGGATGCTGTCGACGGATAACGTACGTGCTTCGTTGTCTTTCCCATATACAACTGCCGGAATACGACCAGCTTGTCTAATTTTCTTTGTATACGATTTTTTTAAATCTTTTCTTGGATCTGCATTTAGTGTTACTGCCAAATTCATCACCCTCCATTGGATTAAAAATCACCTGTATACTATTATTTCCCTGTACTAAATAAACTTAAACCTGTTTTTCTTAATCAAATAAAATACTGACAGATTGTAATTCATGAACGCGCACAATTGCTTCACTAATTAATGGGGCTACTGATAATTGTGTTACTTTTTCAATTCGCTTTTCGGGGCTTAGCGGAATAGTGTCTGTAACAACCAATTCTTTAATTTTGGAATTTTGAATTCTTTCAATTGCTGGCCCTGAAAGCACTGGATGTGTACAGCATGCATACACTTCTTTCGCACCATTTTCAATTAATGCATTTGCCCCAATTGTAATAGTCCCTGCCGTATCGATGATATCATCAATTAAGATAGCCGTTTTCCCTTCAATGTTACCTACAATATTCATAACTTCTGAGACATTAGGTCGCGGTCTACGTTTATCAATAATAGCAATTGGTGCTTTTAGTCGATCCGCCATTTGACGAGCTCTGACCACACCACCATGGTCCGGTGAAACTACGACAATGTCACCGAGATTTTTTTCTGTAAAGTGTTCGGATAATATTGGAACACCGACTAACTGATCAACCGGGATATCAAAAAAGCCTTGAATCTGTGGCGCATGTAGATCCAATGAGATAACACGTGAAGCGCCAGCAGTTTGTAATAAGTCTGCCACTAACTTCGCTGTAATTGGTTCTCTCGCTCGTGCCTTTCTATCCTGTCTAGCATAACCATAGTAAGGCATTACGATATTGATCGTCTTTGCAGATGCGCGCTTTAATGCATCAATCATTATTAAAAGCTCCATCATATGTTGATTAACTGGCGCGCAAGTGGATTGCACGACATAAACATCACAACCACGGATACTTTCTTCAATATTGATCTGTATTTCTCCGTCACTAAAAGCGGTAACAGAGATTTTCCCAAGTTCCACGCCAATGTTTGCTGCAATTGCTTCAGCTAGTTCCGGATTAGAATTAAGTGTAAAAACCTTCAAAGATGAATCTTTATATCCCGTTGACATTTAGATGTACCCTCCATTAATCATTTCAATCTTTTTTGAATTTTTTAGCATAGTCTTCTTTATTCGTTTGTCTTGCACGCGCGATGGAAAGGGCTTCATTCGGCACATTTTTATTAATCGTTGAACCCGCTGCAACATAAGCACCTTCTCCAATCGTAACAGGGGCAATTAAATTAGAGTTGCAACCGATAAAGGCATCATCTCCAATTTTCGTTAGATGTTTGTTCGTGCCATCGTAATTCACCGTAATTGTTCCACATCCAATATTAACACCACTACCCACTTCCGCATCGCCTATATAACTCAAATGAGATACTTTAGAGTTAGTTCCTAAAGTTGCTTTCTTAATTTCTACAAAATTGCCAATCTTTACATCATCACTTATATTTGCTTGTGGTCGTATATGAGCAAATGGTCCAATCTGCACGCGTTTTCCGATGTGACTATTTTTGGCAACACTTTGACGGACAACCGTATCAGCACCAATTACACATGTATCTATCTCACTATTTGGCCCGATTTCTGCACCTGTCTCAATATGCGTTTCACCTGAAATCGTGCAACCAGGTTGAATGACAACATCTTGCTCAATCACTACATCCGGACCTATGTACGTGCAGTCTGGATCAATAAAAGTAACTCCATTTCTCATATGTTGCTCATTAATTCGCTTCTTCATTATTTTTTCCGCTTGTGCTAATGCTATTCGGTCATTTACACCAATGGTTTCTTCAAACTCACTGGATATATGAGCACTAACTTTCTGGTTGGTTTTTTTCAAAATCTCTATAACATCTGGAAGATAGTACTCGCCTTGGGTATTATCATTTGTTACCTGTTCTAATGCTTGGAATAATGCTTGATTATCAAAACAATACGTTCCTGTATTTATTTCGTGAACAGCAAGTTCATCTTGATTCGCATCTTTATGCTCCACAATTCTTTCTACATCCTGATTTGTGTTTCGAATTACTCGTCCATAACCTGTTGGATCATTTGCTAATGCCGTAAGAACAGTCGCTTTAGCGCCTTCTTTCTCATGATAGTTTAGCAATGATTCTAACGTTTGATGTGTTAATAAAGGTGTATCTCCACAAACGACGATTGTAGTTCCTGCTTCACCACTTAAATGTTTTTTTGCCTGCATAACCGCATGACCTGTTCCCAATTGCTCCTCTTGAAGCATAAACAAAGATTCATCCTTGAGTTGTTCCTTCACTTTATCAGCACCGAAACCAACAATCGTAATTATTTGTTCTAATTGTAATTTCTTTAACTGATCTACTACATGATTAACCATAGGCTTCCCCATTACAGGGTGTAGCACTTTGTAAAGCTTTGATTTCATCCTTGTTCCTTGACCCGCTGCAAGCACAACTGCAAAACGTTTATTCATGAAGTGACCTCCAAATTTTATATAGTCATTTTCTTTAACTTTTATTAAATTTTTATTATTTTTAATTGAGTCAATTATATTATAATCAGTCATTAACGAATATATCTTAAACACACACCTATTTCAACAAAGAGCATCGATTTATGTAGAATTTAAAATTTAAATTGTGAAATGTAATTTAATGGAGAAAGAACAAAAGCGCAGTGCGCACGTTTAGCGACGTATGGACTGAGGGAAACCTCTTGTTTCTGCGGTACCTATTCAGGTGAGGTTTCCTTAGTGCGATTACTCGTCCCACCGAAGACATTTGGACTGAGCCATAGGAGACAAAGGAATCATGCCACCGCATAGGGGTATGTCGACGTTGGACGACAAGTCCGCTCTTAGTCGACCTTCCATAACACTTGAATCGATGATGACTTATCGTAAGGGATTCGTGAAGTCGCCAAGTTTCTGGCGCACGGACCTCTGGACACATGCAAAAATTCTATACTTTGTTATCAAATAAAACAGAGGTCTACAATCACAATTCTGATTAGACCTCTGTTTTCGAACCTATTTAATTTATGAAGCTCCTGCCTCTTCGTATTCAACATCTTCTAACTCACCTGATCGACGATACTCTTCTAATACTGCATCTTGAATTTTTGCACGAGTATTAGAGTTAATCGGGTGTGCGATATCCCTGAATTCTCCATCAGGGGTTCTTTTTGAAGGCATTGCTACGAATAGACCATTGTTGCCATCAATCACGCGTATATCATGAACGACAAACTCCTGATCTAACGTAATAGAAGCAATTGCTCGCATCCTGCCTTCGGTATTTACGCGGCGTAATCTTACATCTGTCACTTCCATTATGTCTCACCACCTTTTTCCTATTAAAACTTAATACCATATTTCCACAAAACCTTAACAATTCCTGCTTTAATTCTTAATTTTTTTATAATTTATGGTTTAATTTTCTACTAAAAAGGAAAAAAGTAAGGTTTAGGGTAAAAAACACCTAAATCTTACTTAAAGAAATTGCCTTTATGCACTTCAATCTGCTTATTTTTAACATCAACATTTGTTATTTGAACGAGCGAAATATATTGATCAACTACACGTTCTTCTTCATCATCTTCTGCTTCAGCTAAAACTCCAATACCACTTACATGAGCATTAAATTCGGCTAATAACTCTTTGATCCCATTAATTGTTCCGCCAGCCTTCATAAAATCATCTATGATACATACCTTTGTACCTTCGTTTAAACTTCTCTTCGGTAATACCATCGTCTGAATTTTTTTAGATGAGCCAGAGACGTAATTAATACTTACAGTAGATCCCTCGGTTACTTTTGGATCTCTACGAACGATAACAACTGGAACATTTAAGAAACTCGCAACCGCATATGCTAATGGAATACCTTTCGTAGCTACAGTTACTACTACATCAATTTCTTTATCGGAAAACACTGTAGCGAATAACCTACCAATATTCCTAACCGTTGCAGGCTCCCCTAGTAGATCACTCATAAATAAATAGCCACCTGGTAACAGTCGACTAGGGTCTTCCAATTTATCACATAGTTCTTGAACAAATGCCTCACTATTTTCTATTGAATAGTCAGGAATATATTTCACACCACCAGCAGCACCGGATACTGATAATAAATAACCGATACCCTGTTGTTTGAAACTTTTATTTACAATAGCCAGATCCTCACTAATAGAAGATTTAGCTGAATCATATAAGTTGGAGAAAAAGGGTAAGGACACTAATTCCATAGGGTGTTCTACTAAATAATTAGTCATCGCCACTAAACGATCGCTTCTTTTCATCTTTGCACCTCGTAAAACCGAATATTTTCGTTAAATATATCATTGATGTACGTGTTTAATCAAGTGCTTGGCGATATCCTAGTAATCGAACAACGTATACTTCCCCACAAAAACCTCGTAGGCCATTATAAATACGCTCTGCACGGCTTTCATGTTGAACCAAAGAAAACACAGTTGGACCACTACCACTCATCAATACCGCATCAGCCCCAGATTGCAACATAAGCTGTTTTATTTGTCTAACTTCTGGATAAAGGGACAATGTAACTGATTCTAAGACGTTGCCTAATTTTTTACACATCGTGGTGTAATCATTATTATTTATTGCACTAATCATCCCTTTTGTATCTGGATGTGCAATGTTGTTCGTGTTAAATTGCTGATAGATTGTTTGTGTTGATACACCAATTGATGGTTTAGCTAGTACGACCCAGCATGCTGGTGGTGGTGGAAGTTCGGTAATTAATTCGCCACGCCCCGTCGCTAATGCCGTCGACCCATAAACACAAAAGGATACATCAGAACCAATCTGAGCACCCAACGTTGCTAGTACGTCTAAGCTTAGGTTAAGGGACCACAGCTGGTTTAATCCTCTTAAAGTAGCCGCCGCATCACTACTGCCTCCAGCTAATCCCGCAGCAACTGGAATTTGCTTAACTATCTTTATTCTTACACCTTTATTTATGTTATATGTATCTTTAATTAGCTTTGCTGCGCGGTAAGCTAAATTCCGTTCGTCATTTGGTACAAAACGGTTCTCAGACTCTATCTTAATTCTATCTTCTGCTAACATGCTTAACTCCACACGATCAGCCAAATCAATGGTCGTCATTACCATTTCTACTTCATGGAAATTATCCGGACGCTTATAAAGCACATCCAAAGATAAATTAATTTTGGCTGGTGCTTTTTCGAGTACGTACATGCTTTTCACCTACTTATTATAATCTCATACAAATAGTACCATATTACAGTTAGAACAACAAAAGTGCAGGTACTATACACGCTCAACTGCTCTATTTTTTATTTTTAAAAGGCTCTTTTAGTAATGTTTATTGCATTTCTGAACTTCATAATTGAAGTAAAATGCGTCGTAGTGGTGATTGCTAATCCGGCGCTGCGGAAAAATACGCCCTTTCCGCGGGGAACGCTCTACTCCGCCTCAATCGCAAAGAGCGCTCTCTGCGGGGTCTTCAGACTGTTCCTTTCCCGATGGAGTGGCGTATTTTTCCACAGCTTAGGGTATCTGTTACACACCTTTTATGAAGCGTAAGCCCTACACTTTGACTCCTGCGGGACTAGTGGCCTATGTGAGACCCCGCAACGCGAAAGCGCGAGGAGGCTCACTAGCCCCCCGCGGAAAGCAAAGTGTAGGGACGGAGCGGTGCACATGTATCAGTGAATACCCAAGCACTACTTCGCATACTAGCTATTTTACGTAATAATAACAAACTTTTTGGAAACAGCCTTTAAAAAAGAGACAACCCATTTATTATGAGTTGTCTCTCTGCAATTGCTGCTCTGCCATTTCAACAGCACGTTTCACCATATTTCCAGCATCACGTGCGCGAATGCCACCCCAGCCTTCTTGCTTTACAGTGTCGTAAAAGCCTAGTTCTTTAGCAATTTCTTCTTTCAAATGGTTGGACATGATCCCTCTACGTCTACCCAGAAAAAACAGCTCCTTTTCAAACCTTATATTCACGACAACCTTATTGTTTGCATATGCCATTATAATAACCTTGGTTTTACTATGTAAGAATACCACATTTATACAAGAACAGTCGCCAGAGCTAGCCGTGCTATCAGAGACATTTACACATATAGATTTATAAACACAAAAAAAAGCAGCAAACTATTGTTTACTGCTCTCCAACAACCATTTTGTTTAAATCATCGATGAAGTTTAACTCAACAGTTTCTGTCAAAACATCCGCATAGCTATATGAAACGCGTTCGAAAGCATTTTCCTGCTGATCTAATTCAACAATAAATACAGAAGGATACGTTTCTGCAAGTGTTCCATAACGCTCAATAGTCTTTCTTCTCCCACCATTTGCTTTAAGCTTAAGGCGTTTTCCAATCTGTCCATCCAGACCTTGCTTGATTTCCACTAATGTTTTAGCCAATACACTCCACCTCACTATTTGTATTATATCACGATGTTACAATAAAGTCAAAAAATATTATATTATAACAGTATAATAATTTTATTGTCAACAAAAATCCTGCAATATATTTGTATTTTCTCACTTTTTTCGAAAAATATGTACATAAATATAAAAAAACACTTGATGAGCTCACCAAGTGTTATCTTCTCTCTTTAATAATATTGTTCAAAATCCTCATCAATATAAGGCATTCCTGTCCGCAACAACCCTTTTGTCTCAACTCCGCCCAAACCTTTTTCACCTGTCATTGTATTGCGCAAGACATCCCACACTTCAACTTTCTCCATAAAAGGTGTAAATGCAATCTTAGCAGCAATATAGACAGGATCTAGTGCATGAATATTTACACGGGTAGGGGAACTTGCAAAATTAGAACCTGCTCGGATTAACGACTCAAAATGAGATTGACAGGCACCAGCAAAAATAATCAACTGATCCAGATTAGGGACAACTTTTCTAGCTTCCCTTACTGTTTCAGCGAAGTATCTGGAATGACGGTAGGCACGAATATCATTTTTAGCACCTTTGTTACGTGAGAATGCGTCGTGTCCAGTAATCACGATCATGTCCGGTTGAATCTTCTTTACAAGTGCTCCTATCTTACTCGGCATTTCCTTCTCATCTAGATGAACACCGTGCACTTGCAGACCCATTCGTTGATAGAGATCAATACACTTCTTTAAGTATAATCGGTCTCCATCAAGGTGAAGCACGCGTGCAGGAATTTGGAAATAGTTATTCGGTTGATGATATCCAGAGGTTGATTCATAATCTCTTTTCTCTTTCATTAATTGAAAATCTTGTCTAAATAAGCGGAATGAATAATCCTCTTTATCTTTCTGTTTCTTTCTTCTTGTTTCTAAATCTCTTCCTTCAATCAGAACTAAATCATCCGGATCAGCATCTGCCTCAAGTCGTATATCTTCACCGTGTAATAGTACCGTACGCTCTTCAATATTGCTTACACGGAATACAATATCATGTTGATACGAGGAACGTGTTACTAACTCCCCAATCGATAGATTCATGTTTCCACCTCTCACCTAGGCCATTTTCTATAGTGACAACTTTGTTTCGTTGTTTATCAGTTATTAAATAGCCTATGCTTGAGATAAAAACTTGTGCCTTAATTACTGGAATAAAACCGATTCGCTAATACTGCAAATTCTTCCATCGCAAGCGATTCTCCCCTTCTTGTCCCATCAATTCCACTTTCTATCAACACCGCTTCAATTTCTTCTTTATTCATTTTTTCTCCTAAGAAGCGTGCAAGGTTATTTCGTAATGTTTTTCGACGTTGTGCAAAGCAGCCTTGAACGAATTCGAAGAAAAATTCTTCATTCTTCACATCCACGGGTGGTTTATCTCTTAGCTCAAGATGCAATACGGAAGAGTCAACATTTGGCTGTGGCATAAATACCGTTTTCGGTACAGTCATTACAACCTTTGCCTGCGTATAATACTGAACTGCAATCGATAATGAACCATAGCTCTTGGTATTAGGATTAGCTGCCATGCGTTCAGCAACCTCTTTCTGTATCATTACAGTAAAGCTTGCAACCGGTAGACGGTCCATTAACAATTTCATCAAAATTGGCGTAGTAATGTAATAAGGTAAATTTGCAACTACTTTGATCGGTGTAGTTGTGTCGAACTGAGTAGCAATAACTTGTCGAATATCCGCTTTCAAAATGTCTTGATGGATAATTTCAACATTATCATAGGACCCTAAAGTCTCTTTTAATATCGGAACTAAGCGGCCATCAATTTCAAAGGCGACAACTTTATTGGCATGAATAGCTAATTGTTCTGTTAATGCCCCCATACCAGGACCAATCTCTATTGCATTGGATTCCTTATCAATACCAGCGAAATTTAATATTTTTTTTAATGTATTCACATCAATAAGAAAGTTTTGTCCTAAGCTTTTTTTAAATGAAAACCCGTATTTTTGTAATATTTCTTTTGTACGGGAAGGTGTGGCTACCGGTCGTTCATTATTCATCGTCTTCCTCCCTTAAAATCTTGTACATTGCCTTTTCAAATGTCGGTAAAGAAATTTGGAACATGGATAATCGTTTAAGCAATTGCTTACCATTCATTGTTCCAATTCGAAGTAGTTGCCCTAGCTTTTCTCTTCTTTGTCTAGCTCGCTTACCGCCCAATAGTCCAAATTCCAGTAAATCCTGCTTAGTTATTGGCGATTGATACGCCTCTTTTGGTTCATAAACCCCAGCGAGTGCTGCGATAATTGTTGTGGATGATGCATGCTCAATACCAATGCCTTTGTTATGTTTTGCTTTTGCTTCCTGTTTCGTTAAAAAAGCATGCTTGCAGCCTGGCACTGCATTGGATACGATATGTCTGATTCGCTCTCCAGGATAGTCTGGATCAGTAAAGATAATAACCCCACGCTTTTCTTTTGCATGCTGAATCTGCTTTATAACTGCATCTCCTATTGCAGATCCATTCGTTTCAATTGTATCTGCCTCTACAGCCTGTTTTATCTTAGCTGTATCATCTTTACCCTCGACTACTATAACTTCTTTAATATGCACGCTACTATCCCCCATGAGCTTCATAAAAATATGTATCTAAGCTAATTTCACGAATAACTAAATATCAGTATTATGAAATTGACTAATCTTATTAATATAGGTACCAAATTGTCTTTCTATCATAGTATATATAGCTACAAAGTGCTAAGGAAACTTAAATGATTCAGAACAAAGTGTTCCGTTTACCTTGTTCATCCTATACTTAGATATTTCCAACTGCAAAAAAAATACCCCTACCACCAAAGGAATGGTAAGGGATATTCATGGAAATTGTTACTTGCCATATACTTTTACACGCACTTTCCTATGTCCATAGTCATAGCCGTATTTACTGGAGTGTACAAACAAATCGATACGATTACCTTTAATCGCTCCACCAATATCTCCTGCTATGGCGTTTCCGTAACCTTCTACCCAAACTTTAGATCCTAGAGGAATAACTCTCGGGTCGACTGCTACAACCTTTTTATCAGGCGCATTTCGCAAATCAATACCGGTAGAAGTAATACCTCTACATCCATTACATTTTTCTGTATAAACGGTTGCTGTCATGTAGAATTCTTTGACCGCTTCTCCGTTATCACCACGAGAGACGGTATAGTTAGTTGCTTTAACTGCTTCTTTTGTACCAACAGCAACGACACGTTGTTCGCTTTCCTTGGTAACTTCTTCACTAACTAATTCACGACTTACTTCCTTACCGTTCTCTAAGGTAACTTCGAATGTCTTAGTAATTACTCCATTTTCACCAGGTGAAACGACTTGTTCTTTACCTTTGTCAATAGAGCTATCATTTTTCTTTACAACGGTGTAATCTTTTGATTCTTCAATGATGTCCGTTACTTTTTCTACACGGGTGATTGAAATCGACGTATCTTTGGACAGATTAGCCGTTAATTCCGGCTCTAACCGATCAAGCTCTCCCAGCTTTATATTATTCTCGCTTAATAGATTCTCTACGTTTCCACCAGTCGTCCAAATCGTTTGTTCCTCACCGCCATCATTAACGGTAACTTGGAACGCCTGCTGAATTTCAATTGCTAAGCCATTTTCGATCGCTGCGTTATTTGCAAGCGATACGTTGTCATGCTCAGTAAAATTCATTTCCTTTTCAGCAAAAAATGAACCGACTGTTTCTTGCGTTGTGTAATATTCTTGTTCTTTTCCATCGATGGAAACAACAACTTTTTTCGCTTTCGTATACGTTACTTCCATACCCGATGTGATGTTTTCTTCTAATTTATGTGATAATTTATCATGATCTGCTGCTTCGATGTTTAGTTCTTCTAGTAATTCTTCAACAGTATTTGCGTGTGTTCTTACGGTGGTCTCTTCATCATTTTGAACGACCGTAACTTCTGCCTTTGTTAACTGGTAAACTACCATGCTTCCAAATGCAAGTAACGCTATGATACTGAGAATCGGGATTACCAGCTTATGTTTTAAAACCGGCAATAGCTTTGAAACTTTATTCACGCTCATTTGCCTCCTTATTCACCCGTCGTTGTATTATATAAACAACCATTACGGACTGTCAATTGCTTCCGCTTTCAATATTTTTTTGCAAATACGCTATAAACCCTTTGTTTTCAAGCCTTCTTCTATAATTATTTCAAAAACATTAAAATTAGGTTACAGCGTTAACCTCGTCCCTACATAAAGAAAGAGAAGTTAGTTTTATTCTAACTCCTCCCATTATCGACAACAAATTATTCTTTTATTACAAAAATGGTTCGACAAAAATGGACACATACTTTCTAAGCTTATTCTGTTATCCCGAAAAGATGTAATGCATTATTCGTTGTTGCTTCACTTATTTCTTCCAACGAAACGCCACGTAGGTCAGCAATTTGTTCTGCTACCAACTTTACGTATGCAGGCTCATTTCGTTTTCCACGATTCGGATGTGGTGCTAAGAATGGACAATCTGTTTCAATTAGTAAGCGATTAAGTGGAACGATTTCAGCTACCTCTTTCGGAAGAGGAGCATTCTTAAACGTCACTGGCCCTCCTAAAGAAATGTAAAAATTCATGTCCAAACATGTTTGAACATATTCCTTAGAGTCATTATAGCAATGCATAATCCCGCCTACTTCTTTCGCATCCTCTTCTTTCAAGATTTCAATAATATCTTCTGTCGCTTCTCTATTGTGAATGATGATTGGCATTTTCACTTTTTTTGCAAGCTGAATCTGTTTCCGGAAAACATCTTTTTGTATATCTTTCGGCGACTTATCCCAATGATAATCTAAACCCATTTCCCCTAGTGCAACAACTTTCGGATGACTCGACAGTTCTTCAAGCCACGCTAACTCTTTATCAGTCATGTCAATCGCATCGACCGGATGCCAACCAACCGCTGCATATATCTTGTCGTTCTCCTCAGCGATTGCAATTGCCTTTGGAATCGTCTCATGGTCAAAACCAACGACTACCATATACTCAACACCCGCTTCTTTTGCACGTTTCATTACATCCTCTCGGTCATCATCAAAATGACTTACATTTAAGTGGACGTGTGTATCAAATAACATAATTAACTATTCCTCCTTCAATATTTGCATCTTTTTAACACGTGTCGAAGTTTTCTTTTGCGATCATCTGATCTAAGTTATAATTTCTAATTTAGTATGGCTCTTTATAAACATAGTTGATCTTCAAATCGGAATTGAAGTAAACTCCGGCGTAACCTGGAGAGTGCTTGCATCGCTCCGGAAATGCCCTTCGCTTTCCGCGGGGGGCTAGTGAGCCTCCTCGAACTGCGTTCTGCGGGGTCTCACTTAGGCCACTATTCCCGCAGGAGTCGAAGTGCATTTCCTCCGCTGCTAACGGGTTTGCTCTTTACGTCGGGTGATTGGAGCTCCAGGCAGTCGACTCCAGCGGGAAAAGCGCGAGCTGAAGATCCACTCAGAAGCGCTCTTTGGGACTGCGATTACTCGTCCCACCGAAAACATTTGCTTCTGAGTTAGCTGAAGCCGTGCCCGCGGAAAGCGACTGCCTGGGGCGGAAATCACGTGCACTCCGTTACGACGGAGTTTAGCTCAAATAAACAACAGCTTTTAAAAATACAGCCTTAATAAAAAAAGCGCTTATCAGTTTCAAAAAGGATAAGCGCTTTTTTACTGCATATTACTTCACAATTGATCCATTTGGTAACGATTGTTCTACGGTTGCAAGAGATAATTGACCTGATTCGTCTTCACCCGACAAAATCATACCTTGGGAAAGCTCGCCACGTAATTTTACTGGTTTTAAATTAGTAACACAGATTACTTTTCTTCCCGCTAATTGTTCTGGCTCATAATATTTAGCAATTCCTGAGATTACTTGTCGCTTCTCAGAGCCTAAATCTAATTGAATGCGCAACAGTTTGTCGGCATTTTCCATTTTTTCTGCTCGAATTACTTCTGCAACACGAAGGTCTAGTTTCATGAAATCATCATAAGTAATTTCTTCTTTACCTGTGTTACTTGCTTCTTCTTCCTGGACGGGAGATGACTTTTTCATCATACCTTTAATAGCTGTAACTTCCTTTTCAACATCTAAACGAGGGAAGATTGGATCTAGTTTTTTCACGTGTGTTCCTTCTGCAACCAGTCCAAAGCTAGTCAAGCTATCCCATGACTGTTCTTCTTCTTTTGCGACACCAAGTTGAGCAAAGATGCTTGCAGGCGTTTCGGTTAAGAATGGTCGCAACAAAATACCAATTCTGCGCAGTGCATCCGCTAGATGGGCCATAACATTTCCTAATCGTTCCTTCTTTGATTCATCCTTTGCTAACACCCATGGCGCTGTTTCATCTATATATTTATTTGTACGACTAATATACTGCCATATCGTTGTTAACGCTACAGAGAACTGCATATGATCAAGTGATTCCTCTACATTCGAAATTGTATTTAAAGCGAGTTCCTCTAACTGTTGATCAAATGTATCTTCTGCTTTCGTAAAACGTGGGATTTCTCCATCAAAATATTTTACAATCATCGCTATCGTACGATTTAATAAGTTTCCTAAATCATTCGCTAGGTCGTAGTTCGTTCGCTCAACAAATCCTTCTGGTGTAAACACCCCGTCAGAGCCAAACGGAACTTCTCTTAATAAATAATAGCGAAGAGCGTCTAGTCCATAAGCATCTGTTAGCTGTATAGGATCGACTACATTTCCTTTTGATTTCGACATTTTTCCATCTTTCATGAGAATCCAGCCATGAGCAAACACTTGCTTTGGTAACGGAAGATCCAAAGCCATTAACATGATTGGCCAATAAATCGTGTGGAAACGGACAATTTCCTTACTCATTAAATGGACATCTGCCGGCCAATATTTTTGATAATTTTCATCATTATCTGAGCCATAGCCTAGCGCAGTAATATAATTAGATAAAGCATCAATCCATACGTAAATAACATGTTTTGGATCACCTGGAACCTTAACTCCCCAGTCAAAGGTTGTTCTGGAAACAGCCAAATCCTCTAACCCAGGTTTAATGAAGTTATTAATCATTTCATTTTTTCGACTCTCTGGCTGGATGAACGCAGGATTTTCATCATAATATGCTAATAACCGATCTACATATTTACTCATTTTAAAGAAATACGATTCTTCTTTTACCTTTTCTACAGATCCACCACAATCAGGACAGTTGCCGTTTTCTAATTGACGCTCTGTAAAAAATGATTCACAAGGTGTACAATACCAGCCTTCATATTCGTCCAAGTAAATATCACCTTGTTCGAGCAACTGAGCGAATATCTTTTCTACCACTTGTTTATGACGAACCTCAGTTGTACGAATAAAATCTACGTAGGATATATCAAGTTTCTTCCATAGGCTCTTAATACCGCTGACAATATCATCTACATATTTTTGAGGTGTTACACCAGCTTCATCCGCTTTTCTTTGAATTTTTTGCCCATGTTCATCTGTTCCTGTCAAATACATGACATCGTAGCCTCGTAGTCGTTTATATCTTGCCATAGCGTCACCTGCTACAGTCGTGTAGGCGTGACCAATGTGTAAATTACCACTTGGATAATAAATTGGTGTTGTAATATAGAACGTGTTCTTTTCCTTTGGCATGACACTACCTCCTTAAAATCATGAATCCTTATTACCAATTTTGACGTAAACTGTAAATTTTATAATAATACTGTTTTTATTGTAGCGATTTTATTATAATTTTTCCATTATTACATGAATCCTAAGCTAAAAAAACAACTATTTCAAATGTTTGACATTCCCTATTTTATGTATAAAATCTAAGATAACAGAAATAGCGCATATTTTTGTCGAATTTCTTATTTAATGTCGAATTTTACTGTTTATATTTATTTGAAATTAAGCACTCCAGGAAAGTAGTTCATGTTAAAATGTAATTATCGTTACTTTTAATTAATAACTTTCCTGAAACACGAAAATCTAAAGAAAAATTATTGACACTAATGGCAGAGAATGGTAAACTTATGCTAAAGATGTCGAATATTGCCGAATATACTTTTGAATCATGGAGAGGGGAAAATTAATAATGAAATCTACTGGGATTGTACGTAAGGTTGATGAATTGGGTCGTGTTGTTATACCGATAGAACTTCGTCGAACGTTGGGGATCAACGAAAAGGATGCACTTGAAATTTATGTTGATGACGAACGTATTGTATTGAAAAAATATAAACCAAACATGACTTGTCATGTAACAGGGGAAATTTCTGACGATAACTTAACTTTAGCAAACGGAAAATTAATTTTAAGTCCTGAAGGGGCAAAATCTCTAATAGAAGAAATTCAATCACGTTTAGATAAATAAGCATGTGTCATACCCCAACCAGTTAGTGGTTGGGGTATTTTAAAATAGTTAAGTCAATTTCATAATACTGACAATTCGTTCATTTATAAATGGGTGCTTACGCTTTTATCCTTAGTAAGTACACCACTTAAGTACAGATTACCCTCTACTCCACATGATAGGCTTGATACACGTCACGCTTCGGCAATTTTCGCTCTTCTGCTACAACTTTTATTGCCTCTTTACTAGACAGACCATAACCTTCTATATGGTGATTCACATGTTGCTTTATTGATAATGGTAGCCACCATTCTGCTTGCTCCTTTTGCTCTGCTTCTTTTGCACCTTCCACCACTATACAAAATTCGCCTCTAATCTCTGATTGTTTTGCCCAAATGATCGTTTCTGTTAATGAACCACGTACATATTCTTCAAACCGCTTTGTTAACTCCCTTGCTAACGTCACATTGCGATCTCCTAGATGTTCATATAACGCTTCTAACGTTTCTACTAAACGATGGGGAGATTCATAAAACAGCAAAGAGGCCTGTATGGACTTTAACCGGTTTAGTTCTTCTTCTTTTTGTCTTTTTTTACGAGGTAAAAATCCATAAAAATAAAATTCATCCGTAGACAACCCTGATCCAACTAGGGCGCACAATGCCGCATTTGCACCAGGTAAAACAACAACCGCAATATCGGCTGCCAGTACACCTTGTACGAGTTCATAACCTGGATCTGAAATCCCGGGCATTCCTGCATCACTTACTAACGCAATTGACATACCTGTTCGGAGCTTATCGATCAGGCTTGCGTCCTTCGTCAGTTTATTATGTTCATGATAACTTGTTAGCGGTGTATCAATCTCTAAATGATTAAGTAATTTTCTTGTATTTCTTGTATCCTCTGCAGCAATAAGATCGGATTCCTTTAGTATTCGAATTGCACGTAATGTGATATCCTCTAGGTTTCCAATCGGTGTGGGTACTATGTATAATGTTCCCGTATCATATTTCCCTTGGAAGCTACTTTGCGTTTGCATCCTTATCTAGTCCTTCCGCATGCATTTTAATAAGTGCTAGCTTTTGTTCGCGGTTCATTTGTTTAATTTTATATTCTGTTTGTAACGCTTCCCTTTTGGATGCATAAGTCTGTTTAAACACCGGATGAAAAGGACCACGTCCTCTGGTATACTTGGCACCCTTTCCTTGTTCATGCATGACTAATCGGCGCTCAAAATCATTGGTATAGCCTGTATACAAAGTTCCATCGCTACATTCTAATATATATACACTATGGTCAGTTTTGTCTCCCATATACTATTCCCTCTAACTCTTTCGTATATTGACCGTTTTCATCAAAAGCATATAATGGCGGAAGAATTTTTAAATCTGGATTACCATCTCTTATTCCTTCTATTAATAAAATATTAGCTTCTTTTCCTTGCTTAGGATATACGAATCTTAACCGCTTTGGTTCGATTCGGTACTGCCTAAACAGGGTAATGATCTCCACCAATCGACTAGGTCGATGGACCATTGATACCTTTCCACCTGATCTAGCTAGCATACTGCAAGCTTTAACTACATCTTCTAATGTACAATAAATTTCATGCCTAGCAATGGTAAAGTGTTCATTAAGGTTTTGTTGTTCCTTGTTCACTGATTTAAAATACGGAGGGTTGCAGGTTACTACATCAAACTTATTATTGCCAAAGCGGGCAGGCATGTTCTTTAAATCTCCATGGATAATGCTAACTTGATCGTCTAATTGGTTTAGCTTAACGTTACGGGTAGCCATATCATATAAACGCGCCTGTATCTCTACACCTGTAATTTGTGCTTCAGAACGTCTACTTAGTAAAAGCGGGATCACCCCATTACCCGTGCATAAATCTAATATCTTTCCTCTTTTAAGTGGTACACTGGCAAAATCAGCGAGTAACACAGCATCAATCGAAAAGGCAAAAACGGAAGGGCTTTGAATAATTCGCATATTTTCTTCTGCCAATAAGTAATCAAGACGTTCGTCTGGCTGTAAATCAACCATATTTCTAACTCCTCTTATATTAAATAAAGATTGAACCTTGAAAGCATGTCCTGCCCTTAAGATTCAATCTCTCATTAAATTTGTATTCTACCTCGTAAACAATCATCTACTTCAAATAGTAGGTACATTCACTTCGTTTTGTTCAAAAAAAGTAAGCAGAACAAACAATCCTCATCCTGCCTAGGACTTCCAAAATGAATATTACAAATATGGAAGCCTTCTTCATACAACCTGGCCAAGTTATCGTATCCTTCTCCGATTGTTACTTCTTTATCACTATCTGTCGTATGTTCTTGATTTGTTTCGCTTTCCTTATTCCCGTTCAGTCGATTGCGCAAATGATGATTTTCTAAAGAAAGACGATGATTTTCTTCCAGTAGCTCACTTAGATGTTTTTTTAAATCTCCCAGCTTTTGATAAAGCTGGCCGATTTGCTCCTCCATATGTGACACTTGTTCAAAGACTTCTTTTTTATTCACGCTCTCTTGCACCCCATTATTCCGTGGCTTGCGTTGTAATTACTCCTTCATTAATAAGCTCGTCTAATGTATATTCAACAACGCGTTCTTTTTCAGGAATTTCAATCTGAATAATGCGTTCAAGAATATTTAATCCAACAACTTTACCGTGACCATAAGGAGTGTTTATTTTTTGTCCTAAGTCTGGAAGCTGCTTTTTAGCTGACTCATAATCATCATTTTCATACTTTAGACAGCACATTAGCCGACCACATAATCCGGAAATTTTCGCTGGATTCAAAGATAAATTTTGATCCTTTGCCATTTTTATTGACACCGGCTCAAAATCACCTAAAAACGTAGAACAGCAAAGCATTCTACCACAAGGACCTATACCACCCAACAGCTTTGCTTCATCGCGCACACCAATTTGACGCAGTTCAATTCTTGTTTTAAAGATAGCAGCTAGATCCTTCACTAATTCTCGAAAATCTACTCTACCATCCGCAGTAAAATAAAAAATCACTTTATTGCGGTCAAAGGTGTACTCTACTTCCACTAAATTCATATCCAGGCTATGTTCAACAATTTTTTGTTGACATAATTGATAAGCTTCTTCTGCATTTTCATGATTCTCTGCAACTGATAACTTATCTTTTTCACTAGCAATCCGAATAACTTTCTTTAGTGGCAGGACGACATCTTCCTCGTCCACTTTTTTATTTGCAATAACCACCTTACCGAATTCAATTCCTCGTACTGTTTCTACGATAACGTAATCTTCATTCGAGATCTGGTGGTCAGTTGGATCAAAATAATATATTTTACCCGCTTTTTTAAAACGGACGCCAATCACTTCTATCATTATCATTCACCTCTGTATTTGAAGTGTTAGTTGCTCCATTACTAAAGCAGGATGTATATTGCTATTCAGATTTCGTTTTGCTTCTGTCAGATTAGCCAATACTGTTGTTGCTTGCTGCTTAGACCAAGAAAGTGCTGATTGCTCAATTCTCTCATTTTCATTGATAAATACAATGGAGTCTTCATTTCCGATATGATAATAAATAATATCCTTAAACCATAATAATAACAAATCCAAGCCAAGATGCAGCTGGTCACGTTCTTTAAATAAAGGCATCCACTGGTTATTAATAAATAACAAAGCTTCATCTGGTTTAGTCTGGAGAACTTCTATCAATTGTACCATTATTTTTCTAGCATTAGCAAACCACTCATCATTACTTAACTCCAATGCTTCTGTTGTATTATTTGTCATTGACGATAATAATTTAGCATTAGATGAAGATAACCCCTCAGTTTCCAACTTTTCTTGAAGCTTATTAGGGTTAAGTGGTTTAAGTGACATAATTTGACACCTAGAGCGAATCGTTGGTAGAAGAGCTTGACTGTTTTCCGTTAATAATATTGCAGTTGTCTGTTTACTTGGCTCTTCTAGGAACTTTAATAATCTGTTAGCAGCATTTGTTGTCATTTTATCTGCTTCTTGTATAATGTACACTTTTTTATTTGACTCTAGCCCTGTATACGTAAATTCCTTTTGCAAATGCAATATTTGTTCTCTTTTAATCGATTGTCCATCAGGGCTAATCTGATGGACATCAGGATGATTGCCAGAATCGATTCGGTTACAATCCTTGCACTGATGACAGGGCTCTGCATTTCGCACAAATCTACAAAAAATACTTTTAGCAAGTAGTAAACTTATGGCATATTTCCCTGTTCCTTTATCTCCTTGAAATAAATAGGCATGTGAAATACGGTCTTTCAAAATGGATTGCTTTAACATTTTACTTGCGATTGGTTGAATTTGCGCCATGTGCGTCCATGATTGCATAACATCTCTTCCTTACTGCTCGATAATCTTATTACTAGGTTTCGTTAAAATTGATAGAAGGCATCTATTGGAACAACGAAAACTGTTGCGCCACCAACCTCTACTTGAATCGGTCTTGGGATATATGAATCTGCGTTTCCACCCATTGGTGAGATTGGAGCAACCATTTGTTCCCTCTGGCTACAATTATCTCTAATAATGTCTAAGGCATCATCAACATATTCATCATCACAGCCGATCATCAGTGTCGTATTTCCTTCTTTTAGAAAACCACCTGTAGAAGATAATTTCGTCGTTTTAAAGTTTTTACCACCTAATGCATCGGTTAGTCGATTACTATCCTTGTCCTGTATTACTGCCATTATTAATTTCATGATTACCCCTCCTCATCTTTATTTATAGTCTATTCTGTGATGCTTGCCTATTGTGTATAATGTCATTGTTCTTTTAGAAAACGTGTAATGTGCTGATAGACGATGTTTTTCACTTCCGGAATTGAAAGTTTTGCATCTACCCTCTGGATCCGATCAGGAAACTTTGTTAGCAATTGTTGATATGCATCATGTACCTGGTCATGAAATTGAATATTTTCTAGATCCAAACGATTCTGTTCACGTTCTTTATTCGCTATAATTCGGCGTAATCCTTCTTTAGGATTAATATCAAAGTAAAGAGTTAAATCTGGCATTTTACCTTCGATAGCAAATTGATTGATTTGGTACACTTCATCTACTCCAAGTCCTCTTGCATATCCTTGATAGGCAAGACTACTGTCAATAAAACGATCACATAATATTATTTTACCTTCAGCTAATGCAGGTATTACCTTCTCTACTAAGTGCTGACGACGTGCGGCAGCATATAACAATGCTTCTGTACGTGCATCCATCTTCGTATGAGAGGGGTCTAGAATGATTGCTCTAATCTTCTCAGCAATCTCAATCCCACCAGGTTCTCTTGTTGTTAAAACATCATATCCTGCTTCTATTAATTTATCTTTTATAGCGGTTAAGATCGTCGTCTTACCTGCACCTTCTCCGCCTTCAAATGTTATAAAAAATCCGCTCAATGTCAGTCTCCTCTGTTAGCTACACAAATACTTTTGTTCCTTGTTCAATGTTTTTATTTTGAAAATTTGTACCTTGTGTTACCAAGTATTTTATCACTTTTATATGCCTAGAAGTAATCTTCTCCCCTTTTAACACCACTGGTATTCCCGGAGGATAAGGTACAATCGCTTCTGCAGCGACATGGCCAAGTACATCGTTCCAAATCAGAAACTGTCGCGCTTTGTTTTTCATTTCTTGATAAGAAAAGTGCAAAGCAACTATTGGCTCTTGTTCAACGTTTACTTCCTCTATTGTATCATGATAAGTCGATAATTTTAATTGATCATTTATGTGTTCTAGTGCATTATTCCAATGCTTCCAATCATCAAACGTGGATAATCCGTGAATAAACAGTACTTGCTTGTGTGTCGATAATTCAGGATAAATACCATACCTCTCAAATAGCTTAGCTAATTGGTGGCCATTTGTACCTTGATGTGCTTCAATTGTCACCTTTAAAGGGTCATCTAAACCCGAAATAAAAGGAACGACGCTCCAGTTTGTGCTTCGCTCTAACGATCTACGAAGTTGACTAGCACTGTCAATTATTTTAACAACTTCCTCTGATGATAAGTTTACTAAAAAATACCGCGTTAAATCTAAGCTCGCTAAGATTGGATAAGACGGACTACTAGACTGCAGCATCTGCAAATAATAAGCTAGTTGAGTGCTTGATACTAATGATGATTTACTATGTAAAAAAGAAGCCATTGTCATTGCTGGTGCCATTTTATGTGCGGATTGCACGACGACATCTGCTCCGAGTTCTAATGATGATGTTGGAAAATCCTCACTTATTGAAAAATGTACAGCATGAGCCTCATCAACTAGTACGGGTATTCCATATTCATGTGCATTAGTGATCAACGTTTTAATAGGATATGTTCTTCCAAAATAATCAGGATAAGTTAGGATTAATGCTTTACTATCCCGATTTTCTGCCAAAGCTTGTACTACACCTTCTATATCAGGAGCAGTATACCTTCCCAGACTGTCATCATAAACTGGTGCAACAAAAATTGGTTGAACTCCACTTAACTCCAATCCATGCATAATTGATTTGTGACAGTTCCTTTGGACAATCACTTTATCACCTGCAGAGCATGTGGCTAAAATCATTGCTAAATTACCAACTGTACTCCCACCAACTAAAAAAAACGTTTGATCTGACCCGAAATAATCAGCTGCTAATTGTTGCGCTTGTTCAATCACACCCTCAGCAGCATGTAAATCATCTAAACCAGTCAACTCTGTTACATCAATGGATAACACATCTTTATAAACATCCCGACCTAACTCAGGGAATATAGTGCCACTTTTATGTCCAGGCACATGAAAAGAAACTGGTTTTGAACTAGCAAAACTAGTAAGTACTTCATACAGTGGTGCAACCGATTGTTGTTTCATAATCAACCGCCTTTTCACATCATCTATTGTACATATTGTATCTCATTTAGAATCGAAATAGCCAGTAAGCATTGCGATGCGCAGCACTACTCGCCCCTGCGTAACTGCAATCAATACTTCTCTAGGTTAGCTACGATTGCAAACACAAAAATACCCTAATCGTCTAGGGGGAAGACGATTAGGGTATTTTTAACTTACGAATTCAAAGTTGGTTGATTTAAGTTTCTTAGTTTTTCAAGATAATAGTTATACTGACTGTCTTGTGGTTCTGTATGAATCATCTTCTGTTCACACTCGCAACATATAAACAAATTATATAAATGATAACCTTCTGCTTTTTCTTGGTCGCAAATGCCGCAAGTCTCATTATGTTCGATGACTTTCATTTTCTCCACCTCCGTTAGCTTAGTATCTCCTAATCTAACGAAACCTATACAAAAAAATCTTAGAAAATACATATATCTTAGTCTATGAAAAAAGGAATCTAATCTTGTTTGTACAGTTAAAATTTTTTTATAAAAAAGTACGCTTCGTAAATTTGGTTTTTTCATATTTCATAATTGAACTGAAATCCGACGTAACGTTTTAATAATAAAGGTGCGTGTTTTGACACCGTTCCGTCAGAATACTTCGCTTTCCGCGGGGAGCGAAGTATTCTGCCTCCACTGCATAGGTTTTCTAATGGTAGGTAGAGCGTTAAAAGCAGAAGATCCTAAGTCAGCGGAAGAAATACACTTTGACTCCTCGAAAATACAACCCAATTTTCTTCGTGCGATGTATCGCTGTCGTAGCTTTCCTTGTCCTGCGGGACTAGTGGCCTAAGTGAGACCCCGCAGGAGCGAAGCGACGAGGAGGCTCACTAGCCCCCCACGGAAAGCAAAGTGTATTTCTGGAGCGGGTGAAAGCACTATCCATATAGTTAAACCAGAGTTTAGCTGTTTTGCGCAATAACAACAACAGTTTTCACAAAATAAAAAGAGCTACCTTAACGATAGCCCTTTCTAACCAAATATAAAAATATGCATAGCTGCAAGTGAAGCTAATCCAGGTATTCCCAGAAATCCAGTAATAACCGCTGTGAAAATGTTAATTGGTAAATGCAACCCTAATGACGCTCCAAATACATTAAAAAAGAACAGAAATAAAACTCCTATGACAAGTTTAACCCCTGACTGTGCAACAAAACGCATTGGTTTTAACGGAGCACCTACAATTAACAATATCGCAATTAGAACAACCATACTTATAACAATGACGGTCGAATCCAAGTTTATACGTCCTCCTTCTGCTTGTCCTCCTTATATTTTATGAGCACAAGACAAAAAAAGAACTATCCTTCACATGATTTATTAAAGTGCACTAATGTTTCTAAACCTTGCTTCTCTTAATAAATAGTAATACTTCACTTCAGCTATTAATAGCTCATGCAAGCCACTTTCACTAGGATCCACACTTCGTTCAATAATTGACTTTAAATTTTTTGATTCTTTTTTTAACTGAAAAATATCCTGAAGCAGCTGTTCATCCATAACATTTTTTCTTACCTTCCGACTCGCACGCATGGTTCCACCCGCTCCTACAATTCTCTTCTTCCTTCTAATGCTTTGGATAGCGTTACTTCATCCGCATACTCCAAATCTCCACCCATCGGTAAACCGTGGGCGATTCGGGTTATCTTAATTCCTGAAGGCTTGACCAACCGAGAAATGTACATCGCGGTCGCTTCACCTTCTATATTAGGATTCGTTGCCAAAATTAATTCCTCAACCTCTTCGTCCTTCAATCGGTTGAGCAAACTGGGTACATTTATGTCCTCTGGACCAATGCCATCCATAGGTGAAATAGCACCGTGGAGTACATGATATTTTCCTCTAAATTCTTTCATCTTTTCCATGGCAATTACATCTTTAGGATCTTGGACGACACATATAAATGAATTATCTCTTGTCTCATCCTGACATATAGCACATGGATCTTGATCTGTTATTTGACCACATATTGTACAATGCGTTAACTCTCTTTTGGCATTAACGAGTGCTTTTGCAAAATCTAGTACGTCATCTTCCTTCATGTTCAAAACAAAAAAGGCCAGACGAACAGCCGTTTTGGGCCCGATTCCTGGCAATTTTGTAAAGCTATCAATTAGCTTTGAGATTGGTTCTGGATAATACATGAGACCTGCCTCCTAGAACATTCCGCCAGGTAAATTCATGCCTTTCGTGAATTGTCCCATTGTGTCGTTCGATTTTTCTTCGACTTGCTTTAATACATCATTTGTTGCTGCCATAATTAAATCTTGTAACATATCCACGTCATCCGGATCAACGACTTCCTCTTTAATTTCTACATCAACAATTTGTTTATTTCCATTAGCAACAACTTTGACCATTCCGCCACCTGCTGTAGCCTCGAAAGTCATTTCTTGTAGTTCTTCTTGAGCCTTCATCATATCTTTTTGCATTTTTTGCATTTGTTTCATCATTTTGTTCATGTTACCACCACCCATACCACCACGCATGGAAATCCCTCCTCAGAATTGTTTATATTTTAATCATGAATCTCTAACAAATCATCACCAACAAGTTTTCTTGCCTGATCAATTAGCGGATCTTCTTCATTTTGTTGTGGATTTGTTTCTTCTTCTTGCTCTTGTTGTTTTTTAACGTATTCTTCGCGAAGTTCTTGCCAGTTCATCTCAGGAATTGGAATAACGGCAATTTCTTTCCCGATGATATCCGCTAATATTGATTCTATCGTTTGTTTATGCTCTAAAGCAAGCGAACAATGAATTTCATATCGAAAAGCAACGACAAGTGCTTTATCGGATGCAGCACTTGGTTTACTATTTTGAATTGTAGCATGTGCTGGTGCATTTTGTTTTTTTAATGCATCTAAAAAATTACCCCAGTTGCTTTGAATTTGTTTTAGTTCGGTTTTAGATGCTTCTCCGAGCACTTGTCTTATTCGCTCAAATGGTATTCTATAGCCATTTTTTGTTGATCTTGATGGTGTCCGTTTAGGCGTATTCGGTTGTGTTGATCCTTCTTGAATAGCAACTGGTTGATTTTTTAAATTTGTTAGCTGTTTTTCCAATGCTTCTATTTTACGACTTAGTGCCTGGACAGCTTCGGATGAATCTGCTGATTTATTTTGTTGATTATCTGTAATCGTTAAAATGGCAATCTCTATAAATACTTTTGGACTATTCGTCCACTTTATTTCTTGCTGACATTGATTTAATTGCGTTATGGCTTGTTGTATCCATTTAGCACTGATTTGTTCAGAAAGTTGGTTAAACGTATCATTAACGATTGCTCGTTCTAATAATTGTTCCAATCCTGGAGCACTTTGATACAAAAGCAGATCACGTAAATAATAAATTAAATCAAATACAAATCGACCCGGGTCTTTCCCCGATTGAATGATATCGTCTACATGCTGCAACGCTTGCTGTACATTTTGATTGGACATGGCATCAACGACTTGGGCAAGCTTTTCCTGTGATACAGAACCTGTTACCGCAAGCACATCGGTTAATTCGACTTGGTCTTCACTGTAAGAGATTGCTTGATCCAATAAACTAAGTGCATCACGCATACCACCTTCAGCAGATAGCGCAACTGCTCGCAATGCTTCATCCGTTACGGCAACTGCTTCTTCGTCTACGATCTTTCGCATTCTTTCTTCCATTGCCACTTGGGAAATTCGTTTAAAATCAAATCGTTGGCAACGAGAAATAATCGTCAATGGTATTTTATGTGGTTCCGTTGTAGCTAGAATAAAAATAACATGCTTCGGTGGTTCTTCTAAAGTTTTTAACAAAGCATTGAAGGCACCAATCGAAAGCATATGCACTTCATCGACAATGTAGACTTTGTACGTTACTGCTGTAGGTGCATATTTCACTTTATCTCTTATATCGCGAATTTGTTCTACCCCGTTGTTAGACGCAGCATCAATTTCAATGACATCAGAGATCGAACCGTCTTGAATGCCACGGCAAGCATCACACTGATTACACGGTTCCTTTACGGGTGACTGTTCGCAGTTTACCGTTTTAGCAAAGATTTTAGCCGCACTCGTTTTTCCGGTACCACGTGGCCCAGAAAACAAATAAGCGTGTGAAAATTTCTCTTGTATAATTGCGTTTTGTAGCGTTCTGGTAATATGCGATTGACCAACAACATCTGAGAAGTTTCTTGGACGCCAAACGCGATATAATGCTTGATAGCTCATAGTCATAAACCTCTCTAAAGCGTTTAATTAAGAAAAGCTCAGGGCCCCGTTTAGCAAATTACGGACTGAGCCGTAGGAGATAAAGGAAACATGCCCCTGCATAAGGGGTATGTCGACGTTGGACGGCAAGTCCCCTCTTAGTCGACTTTCGACAAATCTGGAGTCGATGTTAACTTATCGTGTCATGAGGTGAAGAAAGTCTCGCTAGTTGCTGGGCGGTGGAGCTAGACACCTTCGAATTTTTATACTTTCTTATCCTGGAAAAAAACTTCGTGATTCTATTATAACGTAATCGAATATGTAATGTGAACCTTCACAACAAACAATCAAAATAAATGTAAAAACCTCTTGCCATAAGTGACAAGAGGTTTGATTATTGAATATAACGCCGTGCACCCAACTTCGATGAAACAACCCTAAGCGTTACTTAAGTTCATGGCTCGACCCAGGCTTCCCCGCGGCACACGAGAAAAACCGCTTACTGCTGCTTCCTTCCGGACCTGACAGGGTTCACGGGTTCCCGTTGCGCAGGACCCGAGTGTCAGCACCAATCCCTTAAGGCAGACCTTAAAGCTGTTCCACCTCAGAAGGGAATTCAGCCTCGCTATAGCGGATTGCGAGTGCAGGGCACCGCTACCTCCCCGCCTAGCACGGCAAATTTGCTAACTATTTGGTTTGCACTTTTTATAGTGCATGATTTAGTATAGCGACTTTTTAACAAAAATGCAATGGTTCAAGCCCTGTAAATATTTTCTGTTTTATCCAACGTTGTTTTTGGATATTCATTTCCTATAGCAAAAACCATATTAGCGCCTTTTTGCATCTCTTAGCCTTCGAAAAAAATCAGACAACAATTTGCCGCAGGTTTCTTCCATCACTCCTCCTGTAACCTCAGCGCGATGATTAAATCTTGAATCCTCTAATAGATTCATCAACGAACCAACACAGCCCGCTTTCGAATCATAAGCACCGAATACAACACGTGGTATTCTTGATTGTAATATAGCACCAGCACACATTGGACATGGTTCTAATGTCACATACAAGGTGCATTCCTCTAGCCGCCAGCTGCCTATTTTTTCATTCGCTTTGTCGATCGCAATTAATTCTGCATGCGAAGCCGTCGTTTGCAATGCTTCTCTTAAATTAAATGCCGTAGCAATTACTTCATCCTGATAAACGATGATTGCTCCTATTGGTACCTCGCCTAAGGTTTCCGCTTTTTTAGCTTCCTGTATCGCCATTTCCATAAACTCTTCATCGGTCATCTTCATCCCACTTTTCTTACAATATTCATTGTCATTCTACTGATTTTAGCCAATCACACCAAAGTTCTAGTCCGTTAAACCCTTATGTGACTGTTATTGAAATTGGCATAGCATGTATTATCAATACAAATTAATACTATTAAAATTCGAAAAACAACAAACAGTATGTGTAAGAAAGGAGTCTTTATGATGCAAATAGAAAATACTGCTGTCGTTTTTATCGACGTGATCAATGATTTTAAATTTTCTGCCGGTGATAAGTTACTTCATAATACAAAACAAATCGCTCCAAATTTAATCAAGTTAAAACAATTTGCCAAAACGCATCACATGCCTGTTATTTATGTGAATGACCATTATGGCATGTGGCAGGCTGACAAACAAAAAATATTCGACTATTGTTATAATCCGCAAAATGCAGATTTTTTAGAACAAATACGGCCAACAGATCAGGATTATTTTTTAACGAAGCCAAAATTATCTGCTTTCTATCAAACAGCGCTTAGTTCTCTGTTAAGAGCATTAAAAGCTCAAAATATTATTCTAGCTGGTATCGCAGGTAATATTTGTGTGCTGTTTACTGCCAATGACGCACATATGCGTGATTTTTCTATTAGTGTACCAAAAAATTGTATAGCCTCCAACGAAATCCATGAAAACGAACAAGCTTTGCAATTAATGCACGTTGTTCTCAGCGCAAATATTGAAGCAATATGAGTCAATTTCATATTTTCTTGCACCTCAGATATTTTGGAACAGGATGATCCAACTAAGTGTGGATCTAAATAGCTAAAAAATCAGTATTGTGAAATTGACTAAACATAAGAAAAACCGTCAACAATTCCAATATCTCCTCATAGGCTGATAAAGGATAACTACGCCTAAAGAGGAGGAACTTATTTGCAAATACATGTTGTTAGTCGAGGGCAGTCACTTTATTCGATCGCAAATGCTTACGGAACAACCGTAGACGCTTTAGAAACAGCAAATGAATTGGACGCGCCAGCAAATCTTGTCGTTGGGCAAGCACTTGTTATTCCAATTGTAGGTCAATTTTATTATGTCCAACCTGGGGATAGCTTGTACACGATTGGCCAACGATTTGGAATTCCCTATCAAGAAATAGCCAGAGTAAACAATATTTCCGTTGATCAGCAGTTAGAAGTCGGATTTCGACTTTATATCCCAGAACAACCTGAACCAATTATTGAATCAAATGCGTACATTGAACCATATGGAGAAACTGTTTCGGAAACATTGGTAAACTCAGCGCGAAAAAATGCTCCATTTCTTACCTATTTAGCACCATTTAATTATCGTGTAACAAGAGAAGGGGCACTAATTGCACCACCTCTTGATGATTTTGCTACAATTGCAGCTAATAATAATGCGACATTAATGCTTGTTCTTTCTAATTTAGAGGAAGGGGCATTTAGTGCTGAGTTAGGTAGAATTATTGTAACGAATGAAACTGTACAAAACACTTTATTAGACAATATTATTGCAACAGCAAGAGAAGTTGGTTTTAGGGATGTGCACTTTGATTTTGAATATTTGCCTCCAGCAAATAAAGAAGACTATAATAATTTTTTAAGAAAAGCAAAAGCACGACTATCTAATGCTGGGCTATTAATGTCAACTGCACTAGCACCAAAAACGAGTGCGACCCAAGAAGGGGAATGGTATGAGGCACACGATTATGCTGCACACGGTGAAATTGCTGATTTTGTCGTACTAATGACCTATGAGTGGGGATATAGTGGAGGACCTGCCATGGCAGTTGCACCGATCGGTCCTGTCCGTGAAGTGGTAGAATATGCGCTAACAGAGATGCCTGCAAATAAGATTATGCTAGGGCAAAATTTATACGGTTATGATTGGACATTACCGTATGTAGCTGGAGGTCAATATGCGAAAGCACTAAGCCCTCAACAAGCGATTACGCTTGCTAGAGAGCAAAATGTGCCAATTCAATATGATACCGAGGCACAGGCACCATTCTTCTTCTACACCGACAATGAAGGTAATCGACATGAAGTATGGTTTGAAGATGCTCGTTCCATACAAGCAAAATTTAATCTGATCAAGGAATTAAACTTAAGAGGTATCAGCTATTGGAAATTGGGCTTGGCATTTCCACAAAATTGGCTGCTTTTAGAAGACAACTTCACAATTAAAAAGCGTGGCTAAAAAAATCCCGAGATTAATCTTCTCGGGTTTTTTTTAGTTTAGTCAATTTCATAATACTGATTTTTAGCCATCTTCATCCATATATATTCGGATTTAACCGTCTCCGAACTATATATGGATGAAGATAGCTGTATAAGGTAATTATGAAATTGACTCAGTTGCATAGGAAATTTAAAATATCTAAATGTGGATAACATTAAGCATTAGTCACGGCCAGCGACTAGCGAGACTTCCCTCACTTCATGACACGATAAGTCAACATCGACTCCAGATTTGTCGAAGGCCGACTAAGAGCGGACTTGCCGTCCAACGTCGAAGCCTACTCTGGTCCTACGGTTCAGTCCAGTCCGTACGTCGCTAACCGGCGTTCTGCGCTTTTGTTCCCTTAATATGACATAATTCATACGTTTTGATTACAAAACTAAATTTTTGTATCAGTTTAGTGTAAAATATATTATGATATGTTTTGAACTAAATAATGAAGTCATTTTCATAATACTGTTTTTCAACTAATTATATGCGCACATATATGGGTTACCACTTCCAAACTATATGCGGTTATGATTTTGCCCGTAAGGTAATTATGAGTTGACTCAGCAATGGATAAAGTGAGGAATGATTTTGGATAATATAAGAGCAGATAGAAGAAAAAAACAACGTTGGAGAAAAAGAGTAATTATTCTTGTTTTAATATTGGTGCTTCTTATTATTGGATTTGGTGTTTACGTATTAGTCAATGCCTTGGATGCGGCAAGTGACTCATATGAAGGCCTCGACCGTGAAGGGGAAAAATCCGATTTGCGAGAAGAAGCTGTTACAATTGGAGATGACCCAATTTCTATCCTGTTATTAGGAATTGAAGATTACTCTTCTGGTGGAGAGCATGGACGAGCAGATACACAAATCGTTGTTACGTTAAATCCAGATACGAAGAAAATGACCATGACATCGATAAACCGAGATACTCGTGTAGAATTAACAAAGGTCGACCAATATAATGGCTTTCATAAAATTAATGCTGCCTATACGTATGCTTCCTTAACAGGATATGGAGCAAATAAATTAGCTGTTGAAACGGTGGAAGACCTACTTGATATCCCAATTGATAAGTACCTTGCTGTTAACTTTGAAAGCTTTCGTGACATCGTTAATGTACTAGGTGGCGTAACGATTGACGTAAAAGAAGGATTTTGGGAAGAAAACATTTACGATAGTAATAATCGAATATATTTTGATGCAGGAAAACAAAAGCTTTCTGGCGAAGAAGCACTTGCTTTTGTAAGAATGCGTAAGCGTGCGGTAAACAATACCTATCCTCGTGAAGAAAGACAGCGCCAGTTTATTAAAGCATCGATTGATCAAGCGATCTCTGCAGGAACGATATTCAAGGTTGGACAAATATCTGATATTCTTGGGGAAAATGTCGAAACAAATTTAAAACCAGCAGAAATTTATGCACTGCAGCGCGCTTATTCATCTATGGACGCTTCTACCATTGAAACGATTGAGCTTGAAGGTAATCCAGATGTAATTATTGATGGATCTTATTATTTCTTGCCAGATGAAGATAGTCTACAAGAAGTATCTCAACGATTGAAGGAAGAGCTTGGATTATTAAAGGATCCAGTTGAAATTGAATAGCTATCATGAATGAAAAAGATGAGGATTATTCCTCGTCTTTTTTTATGCTCTTTTTCGTAAAATGTGTTGTTTTTTATACTTCAGATTTGAAGTAAAATGCGTCGTAGTAGTGATTGCTAATCCGG
>NZ_JBJGXI010000052.1:0-40275 GCF_045635475.1 Radiobacillus sp. PE A8.2
AAATGAGGACCCCTTTAAAGGTGAGTAACTAACTTATCTTTGAAGGGGTCTTTTAATACATATAATTAGATTTTAAACAAACTGGAACCTACCGAGACACTACACTTTGCACAAATATCCTACTGAAGTTGATAATCCTCAATCTTTACAAATTGAAACCCTTTCTCCCTTAATAACGGAACAGCCATTGCAACACCCTCAGCAGTCCCTGAATTTGGCTGGTTCATATGTAAAATAGCAATTGAACCAGGTTGAGCTTGTAAAAGTGAGTGTTTCACTTTATCTGCCGAGGAGGTAGCGCCTGCATCGCCATTAATATCAAAATTAACCACTTCTATTCCTAATTCGTTTATAAGAGCAACTGCTACTTCATCATAATGTGCTGTGCCTGAGCGGTAATATTTAGGTTGTTTCCCTGTTAACTGATAAATGGTCTTGTAGTTTTCCATAACCTCATGTAGTGCTTCGAATTCAGTTGTAGTCCCATTTATGTTATAGGCTTTCTGACCATTTACACTAAGAGGTTTATGATCAGTACCATGGTTTTCGATTTGGAATAGAGGATTGTTTGCTAAAGATAGAAAAATTTCTTTGTTTTCTTCAATCCATCGTTTGTTTATAAACAATGTTGAGGGAACATTGTTAGCAATTAAAAAATTGATTAAATCTTGATCAATAGCATTGCCAGATGGTGAACCACAAGCGTCGAAGGTTAACGCTAGTACGTTTTCGTTAGTCATTAGTTTATTTTTTACTCCGGTAACGTGTAATCCCCATTCTTTCGGTTTGGAATTAGTTGTAGAGGATAATAAATTAATTTTCTCCTCTAATTGGGAAATTGATAAAGCTTCCAACAAAGGTTCGTCTTTCAGAAGGATTTTTAACGTCGGGTATCGCAAAGATTCTTCAGTTTGAGTAATGGATAATGTATTGGATTCATGTGGAATGGAGAACAAATGTATTGACCAAAAAGTAAATAAAGCAATGATTATTAATAGCCATTTTCTCATTGTATTCACCCAATCTATCAGCTTATAAGACTATTATATAATTGAAGAAGTAGTTTGAATAGAAAAATTATCATAAAATGTAAATTATCATCCAAATTAATAATGATTTTTGTTACTCTATATTAGAGGGTTACATAATACTGATCGTTAACTAGTTGGATTAACCTAGCAAAAACTATATCAATGGAAATTGCTACGTAAGGAATTGATTTATATAAAAGAATTAGGGGATGTAACATGAGATTATCATTTTCTATCATTACACAAAGACAAGCGGAAGAAATTGCTTATAATTGGAAGTATGAAGGAATTTATGCGTTTTATGATATGGTTGCTGATCAGGATGATTTAAAAGAATTTTTAGATCCTCAGCAACGCCAGGATTTGGTTTATGCAGCGATACAAAATGATGATTTAATTGGATTTTTAACTACGAGTCCAAGCCAAGATGGCAAATCTATCGAAATAGGGTTAGGATTAAAACCTGATCTTACAGGTAAAGGGATGGGGGTGTCGTTTGTTGAGGAGGGTATTGCATTTATTATTCGGAATTATACACCGGAGTTGATTACACTAGCTGTTGCGGAATTCAACCAAAGAGCTATTAAAGTTTACGAAAAGGCTGGTTTCAAAAGAGGTACTAGCTTTCAACAAGCTACAAATGGGGGTTATTATCGTTTTGGTTTATGATTGCAGGGAAGCAACACATTAATTCGTTTCACTGCCCTGCATTTAGTTATGTTAATCGATTGCGATTGCTTCCCAAGCTGCATTCATTCCAGCTACTCTGCCTGTTACCATCGCAGAAGTAATGTTGTACCCACCTGTATATCCGTGGATATCAAGTATTTCTCCACAAAAGTATAAACCATGCATCATTTTTGATTGCATTGTATTTGGGACTACTTCTTTAATGGAAACACCACCACCTGTTACGAAAGCTTTCTCAATAGGTAGGCTCCCGTTTACTGTAAATTGAAAGTTCTTAACATCTGAAATCAAGTTTCGTATCTTTTCCCGGGAAATATTGGCTGCTTTTTCATTTGAGTCGATTTCATTTCTAGAAAATAAAAACTCTAAATATCGTTCAGGTACAATTCCTTTTAATACATTTTTGACACTTTTCTTAGCATTCTCTTCAAGCATTGTCGTGTATGTTTCAATTAATTTTTGTTCGTTATCATTCGGTAAAGCATCAATAGTCATTGTGACGCTTTTGTTGCCTTTCATAAATTCTTTTACAACGTATTGAGAACACCGTAATACAGCAGGACCGGATACGCCAAAATGAGTGAATAACATGTCCATTTGATGTGTAATGATCGTTTTACCTTTTTGATTTAATACGGATAATGCGACGTCTCTTAGTGCGAGTCCTTGTAATGATTTATTTTTAATATAGCCTTCATTTGAAAGTAATGGCACTTCTGTCGGGTATAGTTCTGTTACAGTGTGACCAGCCATTTTTGCCCATGAGTAGCCATCTCCTGTACTTCCGGTATGTGGGACGGCTTTTCCACCAACAGCTAATATAACAGCATTGGTAGCTATTTTTTCTTTCGTTTTAAGTATTACTGTGTGTGGTTCACCATAATGAATTGCTGCAACAGGGCAGTTGGTTTTGATGGTAACGTTTAGCTCTTTTAAACGGTTCAGTAAAGCATTCACGACACTTTTGGCGGAGTTGCTAACAGGAAACATTCTACCATGATCCTCTTCTTTTAATGCTACACCTAATCCTTCAAAAAAATCGATAATGTCATAGTTATTGAAGACAGAAAAAGCACTATATAAAAACCTTCCGTTTCCGGGAATATGTTTGATTACTTCTTCCTGTGGCAATCTGTTTGTAACGTTACAGCGACCTCCACCTGAAATGGCTAGTTTTTTACCTAATTTATCGCCCTTATCAATCAATAGTGTATTTGCTCCATTTTCTGCAGCTGCAATTGCAGCCATTAAGCCAGAAGGTCCTCCACCAATTACTGTAACATGATATGATGACACATGATTCAACCCTTTCTATATTGCTTGTCTTGTTTCTTATCCTACTATAACTTATCTTTGAAAATCTATCCAAAGATAGGAAGGATAAAGGAATTTATATAAGGTCAACTGTGAGTGATATAGCTGAATTTTAAAAAAGAGATTTTAAATAGTAACAATATGAAACAAATTATGAAAGAACACCCCAGTTTGTGATAGAATCAATATGTTCTACTAATATAATAAATGCAGGTGAATATATGTCCACTTCAAATGTAATACGTGGTACGGTGCTGTTATCGGCAGCAGGTTTTGTTTCAAAAATATTAGGTATGTTATATGTAATCCCATTTCAGTGGCTTGTAGGGGAAAAGGGTGCGGCTTTATTTTTATATGCCTATACACCATATGTGATCTTATTAAGTATTTCCATTGCGGGGGTGCCAAAAGCAGTATCGAAGTTCGTTGCAAAATATAATGCATTAGGAGACTATGAAACAGGACGAAGAATGTTTAAGGCGGGAATTTCCTTATTAACTGTGACAGGATTTATCGGCTTTTTAATATTATTTTTTAGTTCTGAAGCGCTAGCTATTAGTATGCTCTCCGAAGATAACACTACTGGTAACTCCCTTGAGGATGTAACAATGGTTATTCAAATGGTTAGCTTTGCTTTAATTCTTATACCGGGGATGAGCATTGTTCGGGGGTTTTTCCAAGGTCATGAATCGATGGGACCTACTGCGCTCTCCCAGGTAGTAGAGCAGATTGCTCGGATCGTGTTTTTACTAGTGGCCGCTTTTCTTGTCATAAAAGTGTTCGATGGTACGATTGCATTAGCGGTTGGTTTTGCTACATTTGGTACCTTCATTGGTGCAATATTCTCATGTGTAATTCTATATATATATTGGATAAAAAGGAAGCCAAGGCTAGACTTACAATTACAGCAACAAAAACAATCCTACAATTTACTAATGAGTGATCTAATGAAGGAATTGTTTCGCTATGCTGGTCCGTTTGTTTTAGTGGCTGTTGCCACACCTTTATACCAATTGATAGATCAGTTTACGTTCAACCGTACAATGACTGGTATCGGTTATACGCTAGGTGAATCAGAGACGATGTTAGCAAGTTTTAACTTTTATAGTCATAAGCTCGTTATTATTCCAGTAACGTTAGCGCTTGGATTGTCGATGGCCATGCTTCCTGCTATCACAAAAGCATTTACAGAGAAAAAGCAGGCGCTTATGATCAGGCAAATGAATCAATCGTTCCAAATCATCGCATTATTTATTATTCCAGCTGTGGTAGGGTTGTCTTTACTGGCACATGAGGCATACGGTACTTTATTTGGGCTGAACAATATTGAGACGTACGGTGCTTTGCTAGCATGGTATGCACCAGCAGGTTTATTTTTTGCCTTGTTTACTGTTAGCTCAAATATTTTACAAGGAATCGATCAACAAAAGTTTACACTAATCAGCTTAATCGCCGGTTTACTGCTTAAAATAGTATTGAATGTCCCTTTCATGCATTTATTTGGTGCTAAGGGTGCTATTATAACTACACTACTAACGGTAGCAACGGTTGTTATATTGAACATGTGGCGAATTCACAAATCCGTAAACTTTTCATATCGTCAGTTAGCCAAAAGAACAATGCTTATCGTTATCTTTACAGCGGTGATGGGACTGAGTGTATGGCTCGTGAAAAGTATATTGGGTATTTATATGAGTTATACAGACGGGGTATTACAAGCAAGTATCATATTAATTGTTTCTATAACAGTAGGATTGATTGTATATTTAGGTTTATGTTATTACTCAACACTGCTAGAAAAAATATTAGGAAATCGTGTTCGCATCTTTGATAAATTTCTAAAAAGATAAAGATTGGAGGTTGGTCATGCGCATCGATAAATTGTTGGCTAACATGGGTTATGGTAGTAGAAAAGAAGTAAAGAACCTGCTTAAAAAAAGTGCAGTAACGATAAATGAAAAAGTGATCAAGCAAAGTCAAACACATGTTGATCCTAACGAGGATGTTGTGAAAGTCTTAGATGAAGTTGTTGAATATAGAGAATATATTTATTTAATAATGAACAAGCCACCAGGATATATCTCAGCAACAGAGGATCACCGAGAACAAACGGTGATTGATTTACTAGAGTCTGAGGACGTAATTTTTGAGCCGTTTCCAGTTGGAAGGTTAGACAAAGATACCGAAGGACTACTTATTATTACAAATGACGGTAAGCTTGCACATCAGCTGTTATCGCCAAGGAAAGATGTAGGGAAAACCTATTATGCCAAAATAGACGGTACAGTGACTGAGGAAGATATAACTAAGTTTACTGAAGGAGTAACGCTCGATGATGGCTATCAAACAAAACCAGCTGTTTTAAAAATTTTAGATAGTGGAGAGATCTCTGAAATTGAGGTAACGATCACAGAAGGAAAGTATCATCAAGTAAAGCGGATGTTTGAATCGGTCGGAAAACAAGTTGTTTATTTAAAAAGAATGAAAATGGGTGATTTATCATTAGATTCTAGTTTACAATTAGGAGAGTATCGTGAGTTAACCGATGAAGAATATAACTATTTAATTTCGATCACGAATAAATAGACAAAAGTTATGAAGACAAAAAATAAGGCTGACAGCTGTCAGCCGGTTTGTTCTATAACTACATTAAGAAATTTTAACCTTCTTTTTAGTGATTTTCCATCTGCCCCGATATGGACTCATAACAAGACCGTTATGTTCTAATACGTTTAAGTCTCGTTGAACAGTTCTGTCTGTAATTCCAAATTCTTCTGCCAATTCAGTAGTTGAGACTGTACCTCTCTCTCTGATGTAAAGATAGACAGCCTTGACACGTGTTAGCATTCGGGAAGTTGATTGATTCAAAAAACCACTCCTTATTGTACATTCATTGACCTAAGGTGCAACTGAATCCAAGAAGTTATCTTAATTTTACACCTTTTTTAAAAGATTGGCTAGAAATTCAAGCGGATTTTACAGAGAATTCATTTAATTAAGCTTATTAGAGGAGGGAGCCCATTATGTATTTTATTAAACGTTTAATGAAAAAGGCGATCAAAATTCAAAACAGTCTTCTATTTATTTCTAGTATTTTGCTCGTATTAATAAGTTCTATTCTTGTTGTCCACATAGAAAATGAAACCTTTTCTACATATTTCGATGGTTTTTGGTGGGTGATGACAACAGTTACAACGGTAGGATATGGTGACTTGTATCCTTCATCAATTGGTGGAAGGCTCATTGCTATTTTTCTATACATCTTTGGAATCGGTCTAATTGGTGTTGTGATTGGTAAAGTTGTAGATGGATTAGCGATTTTCCGTAAAAAAAGGGAGGAAGGTGACATTATGTATAAAGAACAAGGGCATTATATTATTATTGGTTGGTCACAAAAGGCAAAATTCGCAATTAAAGAAATGTTAGATACGAATACTGAAATTGATATTGTAATCATTGATCAACTAGAAAAAGCGCCAATGCTTTCAGAAAATATTCATTATATTAAAGGTAATGCTTCTGAGATAGCTGTTCTTGAAAAAGCGAATATAATAGAAGCGAAAGCTGTACTCGTTTTTGCAGATGACAGAATACAGGATGATCAATTATCAGACGGTAAAACGTTATTAATTGCATCAGCCATCGAGTCAATCGCACCTAATGTACATACAATTGTTGAGGTTATCGAAGAAAATCACATTAAAAACTTTGAATATATGAAGGTTGATGAGTTTATTATCTCGAATGAGACAATTTCATCATTATTCGTACGTTCCGCATTTAGAAAAGGGATTTCAAGCGTATATAATCAATTACTACGCCGTTCTCATGGAGACGATTTATACCATATTCCAAGCTCACCTGAATGGAAAACGTATCGAGATGCTTTTGAAGCTTTATTAAAGCAAGGAGCAACATTAATTGCTGACAAAAATAATTTAAGCATTAACCGCATGCTTGATGAACAGCTTCCAAAAGACGCTGAACTGTATGTTATCTGTGACCAAGAAACATATAAACAGTTGTTGGCTAGATTAGGTTAATACAACGTATAATCATTTTGTCGGTGTGAAGCATTGGAGGTAAAGATGACACAACTCTCCCATTATTTTATAGCTATACCTTTAGATAAAGATGTCCAGCAAAGTTTAGCTGCGATTCAGAATGAATTGAAAAAAGAAGAATTGCTATCGTATAAACTGTGGCCTGATTTCAGAGACTTACATATTACGGTAAAGTTTCTAGGTCCTGTTGCAGAAAATACGATTAAAAAAATAGGAAAAAATCTTGAATTTCTAAGTGATGAGTCAACATTTCAGCTAACCATCGGTGGTTTAGGAACGTTTGGTAACCCAAATAAACCACGCGTCTTATGGGCTGGTGTTGAAAAAGAACCAACCCTCTTAAAGTTGTACAATAGTGTGGAGCAAATTGCTTCAGATCAAGGGATGGTAAAAGAGAATCGTAGCTTCAATCCACATATCACATTAGCTAAGAAGTGGAATGGAGAAACTTTGGCGCAGTCGCAATGGAATGCTATTTCTGATAGCCACTGTTCTACACTAACAATGTATGTAAAAAGTCTAGTGATTTATCAAATTCACCCTTCACGGACACCAAAATATGAGATAATAAAAGAAGTATTATTGAAATGATACAAGATTACGTCATAGAATATAGGGGACAGAGGCATGTATATTATTATCGTTAATGCTGTTTCTGCAAATGGTCATGGTTTACGCATCTTGGAAAAGATAAAGAAGGATCCGTTATATTTGAACAAAGATTGTCGGGTGTTTAAAACGGAATATGAGGGACATGCAGAAGAAATCGCGGAACAGGTTGCCAAAAGATACGCTAGCCAAATTACATCGATTATAGCCATCGGAGGCGATGGTACACTTCATGAAGTGGTTAATGGATTGAAACAGTACCCAAGTCTTTCAGTTTCGTTTATTCCTGCTGGTACAGGTAATGATTTTGCTAGGGGGTGTGGCATATCTGGAGATGCAGTAGCGTTATTTCGGCGAATTATAACTGCTGAAAGT
This sequence comes from Radiobacillus sp. PE A8.2, assembly GCF_045635475.1. Lineage (NCBI taxonomy): Bacteria > Bacillati > Bacillota > Bacilli > Caryophanales > Bacillaceae > Radiobacillus > Radiobacillus sp. PE A8.2. Next base: position 8,084 of record NZ_JBJGXI010000052.1, read on the forward strand.
TCAATCTCATATTGGCCAGGCAGTTTTGAAATCGATGGAATGAAGCGAGCGTTCATGAATAGCCTAGGATTTGGTTTTGACGCCGAAATAGTAAAGGTTACAAACGACTCGAAATATAAAAAAGTGCTTAATAAATGGAAGTTAGGCTCCTTAACTTATGTCATCGCTCTTTTACAGGTGCTAACCTCGTTTAGACCTAGAACGATTCATTTAGAGATAGATGGGAAAACGCATACAGTTGAGAAAGCGTGGATGGTTACTGTTGCTAATCATCCTTACTATGGTGGAGGAATGAAAATCCTACCTAACGCAACAATTAAACCCAATACTTTTTCTGTACTAACGGTTAACAATATTTCACATTGGAAAGTATTGGCGTTATTTGTAACTGTTTTTTGGGGTAAACATATCAACTTTAAAGAAGTTAGTGTTTTTGAAGCTAGCTCACTTGTGATCGGTTCTCAGAAGCCTATGAACTACCAAGTAGATGGTCAATCTGGTGTTTGTCAAACGAGTAAAATTTCGAAGCAATTACCAGCTCGAAGTGTCTATGGGGCCAAGCGCGAAAATAATCTTCTTGAAATTACCTCCTAATATAAGTTAATCTATTTTTATGCGCTTTAAAATAAGTATGATATACAAATTGTTTAAAGATTTGGGGAATGAAAGGTGAAGGGCTTGCAAAATATACTCGGAGAAGAATGGACAATTACACCAGCAGGCGGTTCAACAGGTGAAGCGTATTATGCGCAAAGTGGTAGGAAGCGGCTATTTCTAAAAAGAAATTCATCACCTTTTCTTGCTGTTTTGTCAGCAGAGGGGATTGTTCCTAAACTAGTCTGGACAAAACGATTGGAAAATGGCGATGTTATTACGGCTCAGCAATGGCTAGAAGGAAGAGAGTTATCCTCAGAAGAAATGAAGCATCCACGTGTTGCCGAACTATTAAGCAAAATACATCATTCTTCGGAGCTTTTGGACATGTTTATGCGAATAGGTAAAAAACCAATAGAACCAGAAGCAATATTAGCGGACCTGAAAAGCCAAGTGGCTGAAATAAATGTGGATGTGACTACCCTAGATTTTGCCTTTCAATACCTATCTTTCAATTTAACTAAGGTATCTAAAGTAGAGCAGGTAGTGTGTCATTGTGATATGAACCATAATAACTGGATGCTTTCCAATGATGGGAAACTTTTCTTGATTGACTGGGATAATGCGAGAGTAGGAGATCCTGCCTTAGATATTGGCATGTTACTACAGTCATACATTCCTACTGATGAGTGGGATACGTGGTTGGAAAGCTATGGTCTAATGCGAAATGAACAATTAGTCCAACGTATGTATTGGTATTTAATAGCAGAAACAATGTCATTATATATTTGTAGCGATGTTAATTGTCAAAAAAAAGAAGCCGCCGAGCACTATAGTGAATTAAAGCGGCTGATCCATCGCGTTACTGTATATTAGGATAATCTAGTGAGGTTAACCAAGTTTTCAAATTGTCTTGATTCGTTGTAATATGCTCATCAAGATTTTGAACTAGCTCACCTTGTCTGCCGTAATTGTATATTTCTGGTAGCAATTGCATTACCTGTTGATCATCTATCGAATTATTAGAAATAATCGATTGCACGATCCGTTTTATTTGTTGGCATTCGGAAACACTGCCACAGCAATCCTCTGATTGCTCTCGAAGTAAATCAGTTAAGACAGTTAATTGATTATTTACGTTTAATGGCATATTTACACCCACCTTCAATTTATATCTTTTACAATAATAAGTTGAATATACTATCAATAGTAGTTTTTTTCATGCAATCATACAGGATGGTTATATTAATTATGGGAAGTTTAGTCAATTTATTCTTAGTCATTCACTTCACATATAGTTGAATGAACCCATTTCCAAATAATAATCGGATGTAAAATAGCTATGTAAGGAATTATGAAATTGATCAGTTTGTTGAAATATAATGCACATAAGGAGATTGATTAGTATCATGCGTGTTAGACACAAACCTTGGGCAGATGAATTTTTAGAAGAAAACAGCCAGATTGTAATCCCATCTGCTACACAACATAAAGGTAACTGGAGACAGCTGTTTGGTAATGACCAACCGATCTTCCTTGAAATTGGTACAGGTAAAGGACAGTTTATTACAGGAATGGCTAAGCAGTACCCGAATATTAATTTTATTGGAATAGAATTGAATAAAAACATTATCGTAGATGCCGTACAAAAGGTAGTTGACTCTGAACAAAGAAATGTGCGTTTAATAAATGAAAATGCCAAGGATCTACGTGAGATGTTTGGTGATGATGAAGTGAATTCAATATTTTTAAATTTCTCAGATCCTTGGCCTAAAAGTCGTCATGAAAAGAGACGATTAACATTTTCTTCTTTTTTAGAACAATACGAACAAGTGATGACGGAGCAAGGAGAAATTGTTTTTAAAACGGACAATAAATCACTATTTGAATACTCACTCGTCAGCTTCTCGCAATATGGGATGGAATTAGACGAAGTTGTTCTTGATTTACATGTGCTCAATGATCCAACAAATGTGGTAACCGAGTATGAAGAAAAGTTCTCACTAAAAGGACAGCCTATCTACCGTTGCAAAACACACTTTGGAAGAATAAAAAAGTCGGACTGAATTTCCATGAGGAGATTCACCCGACTTTTTTTGCAAGGTACATTAAGCTGTTTGTGCTACTTCAATAATTGTTCCTGTATTCGTGTCTACATAAAATTCAAATTGCTTATTTTCACCATCAATCGTGCGCGTGACACCACCACGATAGACTTGGTAAGTTAAACCATTTTTCGATAGATCCTCTGGCTTCATGTAGATCCAGGAACCACTAATCGGACCTTGTTTTTTGAATACTTCTTTTGCTGTTCTTAAAGCTTTTTCGGGACTAAGTGCTTGCATATTGGTAACCTGATCTTTTAAGAAAAAACCAGCAACCATTCCTAGTCCTGCTGCAATTACGAGTTTACTCCATTTCACTATGTACTCACCTCTGCTTAACATCGTTAAATTTAGTATAACGGATTCTATGTTAAATGGAAAACCATTAGCGGCATTATATTGACATGAGTACGACCATCTCCTATACTATATTAGTATTATGGGTAGTTTCTATTTCCACTACGTCTCTAGTTTTACACAACTTTTAAGTGTATTTAAAAGTTGCTTATTAACAAAGTTATATGAACTATATTATTACCCAATATTTATTTAATCAACAATATTATTATCAATTAAAGTCTAAATCATAATTACTTTATATCATTATGTTAAAATTGACTAAGTAGTATAGAGTTAGTTTTTTTAAAAAGGATACTTTGCGATTTTGGTTGTAACAGAACCCCCTGAGTAATACATATATTTGCTATTCAGGTAAGAATTTATTCCGCCAAGGTCATAAGGGTATTAAATCAAGCGAGAAAAGTGGTGGAGATTATTATGTGTGGTTTTGTTGGATATGCAATTAACGAACAAACTAATAATGAAACAATAATAAAAAAAATGGCTGATCAGATTGTCCACCGTGGGCCAGATGATGAGGAATACTTCGTAGATAATAGTATTGCGCTTGGATTTCGCCGATTATCGATTATAGATCTTGATCATGGAAGACAACCTCTTTTTAATGAGGACGAAACAAAAGTACTTGTTTTTAATGGGGAAATTTATAATTATCAAGAAATACGTGAGGATTTACTTGCAAAAGGGCATATCTTTCGTACCCAAACGGATTCAGAGGTACTAATTCATGGCTATGAAGAGTACGGAACTGCGCTACTAGAAAAATTACGTGGCATGTACGCATTTGTAATTTGGGACAAAAGTGAACAAAAGATTTTTGGAGCCCGAGATATCTTTGGAATTAAACCTTTTTTCTATTATAAAAATGGAAAAGATTTCATCTTCGGTTCAGAGATTAAAGGATTGATTCCTAATCCACATTTTAATAAGCAATTTAACGAAGACCATTTGTCTGATTATCTTAGCTTCGAATATGTTCCTTCAAATGAAACATTGTTTGAAAATGTGTACAAGCTAGAGCCAGGTCACTATTTCGAATTTAAAGACGGAAATTTGGAAACACATGCATATCACAGCTATAAATATGCGATTGATAGTTCAAAAAGCATGGATGAATATGTACAATTAATTACAGAAACGTTCCAAGATTCTGTTAAAATGCATGAAATTAGTGATGTCGAAATTGGTGGTTTCTTATCAGGTGGGATAGATTCTAGCTATGTTCTTCATGAAGTTTCAAAGAACAGTAAAATAAAAACCTTTTCTGTTGGTTATGAAGAAGCAAAATATAGTGAACTAGAAGATTCAACACGATTCGCAGAACAAATTGGCTTGGAAAACACAAGAGAGGTAGTTTCAGCAGACGATTTTTTCTCTGCAACACCTAAAATTCAATATCATATGGACGAGCCACTCTCTAACCCCTCAGCAGTACCATTATATTTTCTAGCACGTAAGGCTAGTGAAGACGTTAAGGTAGTGTTATCTGGAGAGGGAGCTGATGAGTTATTCGGTGGCTATAATCAGTATAAGGAACCATTAATCTATGAGAAGTACCAGAAGCTGCCTTTGTTTTTACGTAAGTTTCTTGCCTTTATAGCAGAAAAGTTACCTGAAGTGAAGGGTCGACGTTTTCTGATTCGTGGTGCTAAGCCTTTAAAGGATCGTTTTTTCAGAATTGATTATATCTTTACGCATCAGGATCGTGATAAGATTTTGAAAAACAAGCCACTTAACAAAAATTCTGTTTCTGTTACTGAAAAATGGTTTGAAGAGTCTTCCCATTTGGACCAGTTAACACAAATGCAATATTTGGATCTTCATACATGGCTTGCAAATGACATTTTGGTAAAGGCAGACCGAATGAGTATGGCTCATTCACTTGAATTACGTGTACCATATCTAGATAAGAAGATGTTAGATGTAGCGTTGAAGTTGCCTTCTGAATATCGAGTTACGAAAGAAAATACGAAAGTTGCCTTACGTAGAGCAGCGAATAAAGAAATCCCAGAACGAACAGCTAATAAGAAAAAACTCGGTTTTCCATCTCCTTTAGCGAGTTGGATGAAGCAAGATAAATATTATGACATGATTAAAGCGAAGTTCACGTCAGAAGCTGCCGGTAAATATTTTGAGGTTAGCGAACTCGTAAATATGTTAGAAGAGCATCGCACTGGACGTGAAGCGAATATGCGAAAAATCTGGTCGATTTACTGTTTTATTGTTTGGTATGAACAGTATTTTGATGAAGCGGCATAACAAAATCTAAAACCCTTTAAGCAGGGATATAGGAATCCTGCTTAAAGGGTTTTTGTATTTTAGACTGAATTACGAACACCTAGAATGAATAAAACTGGAAACGTTGAAAAAGATTAGATACAATTAGAATGTCTAAAAAGTTGGAGGGAAATACATATGAATAAACAAACCCTAGAATTATTCCAAACATTAACAGAGTTACAAGGTGCTCCAGGCAATGAGCATTTCGTGCGCGATTTTATGAAACAGGAATTAACAAAGTATGCGGATGAAATCGTTCAAGATCGACTTGGTGGTGTATTTGGTGTTAAGCATGGGGACGGACCGAAAGTAATGGTTGCAGGTCACATGGACGAAGTAGGCTTTATGGTTACACAAATAACAAAAAATGGCATGCTCCGCTTTCAAACCCTAGGTGGTTGGTGGTCACAAGTGCTATTAGCTCAGCGTGTTCAAATTATGACTGAAAACGGTCCAATTATTGGTGTAATAGGATCCATTCCACCTCATAACCTAACTCCTGAACAAAGAAAGAAACCAATGGATATTAACAATATGTTAATTGATATCGGTGCAGATGATGAGGATGACGCAAAAAAAATCGGTATCAAGCCTGGCCAGCAAATTGTTCCAGTAATGCCGTTTACACCGATGGCAAATGAGAAGAAAATTCTAGCAAAGGCCTGGGACAATCGTTATGGCTGTGGACTTGCTATTGAACTCTTAAAAGAGCTGCATGGTAAAAGTGTTCCTAACCAGCTATTCTCCGGTGCGACAGTGCAGGAAGAGGTTGGTCTTCGCGGAGCACAAGTAGCGGCAAATATGATCAAGCCTGATATCTTTTACGCATTAGATGCCTCACCTGCAAATGATATGTCTGGTGATGATAAAGAGTTTGGCCAATTAGGTAAAGGTGCTTTACTACGTATTTTTGACCGGTCCATGATTACGCATAGAGGAATACGCGATTTTATTCTAGATACAGCAGAATCAAATAAGATTCCTTATCAATATTTTATTTCCCAAGGTGGAACAGATGCAGGAAGAGTTCATATAACAAATAATGGTGTTCCATCTGCTGTTGTAGGAATTTGTTCTCGGTATATTCATACCCATGCATCGATTATTCATGTTGATGATTATGCAGCAGCAAAGGAATTAATCGTTCAGCTAGTGAAAACGACAGATGCTTCAACCCTTGAGACGATTAAGAAAAACGTATAAATACTTATATTAGGGTCAACTGTGGAGTCAGCTCTGTTGGCCCTTTTTTGGTTTAGTCTATTAGTGATTTTCTAGCTTTCACATCCGTTTTAGTCGGATTAAACCTTTTAAAAACTATAGATGTAATTTTGGTGTGTAAGGTAATAATGAATTGAATCAATAAAATAATGTACTTAACAAAGGATAGGATAATATGAAAATCTATATTGGTTCTAAAAATCCGGCGAAAATCCTAGCCGTACAAAATGTATTTCCAGATAGCGTACTAGAAACTGCTGAGGTAAGCTCCAAAGTATCCTTACAACCATATTCAGATGAGGAAACATTGGAAGGAGCTATTAATAGAGCAAGAGAATGTGCAAGTATTGAAAAAGGTGTTATTGGTATTGGACTAGAAGGCGGTGTAATGGAAACGAGTCATGGGTTATTATTGTGTAATTGGGGAGCATTAGTTGATGAAGCGAGAAATGTATTTATTGCCAGCGGAGCTAGAATACCTTTACCAGACGAAATTACTACTGAACTAGAAAAGGGTACAGAGCTCGGTGAAGTGATGGACCTATATGCAGCTAAGGTTGACGTGAGCAAGAAAGAGGGTGCTGTAGGGATTTTTACGAACAACGAGATTAGTCGTATAGAAATGTTTACGCACGTGATGCAACTATTGAAGGGCCAGTTTGAATTTAATAAAATAAAGCGCTAAAATAATTAGCGCTTTATTGAACAAACTCTTATATAAATCTTTTCTTATTCAAATACGTAGGATATTACATCAATAGCATGATCAATCGTTTCCACGGTAACATTTGCTTTATTAGATAATTCTTTCAGCGGATGGATCAAAGATTCTGGTCGGATAAGTATTGTTGGTTTGTTTAAAGTAATAGCTGTTGCCATATCCATTGCTGTATTCCATTGCTTGTACTTTTCTCCAAACAGACCAATGACAATATCCGATTTTTGCATGAGCACTTCTGTCCGGAAATTGTTGATAGATGAAGCGGCATCATCTTGATAGAGTTTATTGGGCTGCTCTCCTAAAATATCTTCTCCAATGCTATCTGATCGAGCATGGTCGACTTGTGGACTGACAAAATTTAGTGATAGCCCTTTAGTTTTAGCTTGTTCTATTAGTTCCTCGCGCCAGTTGTCATGTATTTGTCCTGCGAGATAAACAGTAAGTTCCATGTAATCAACTCCTTGCAATGAATATACCCAATTATGAACATATTGTAACATGCATGCATCTTTCGGGGTGTCGGATATAGGCACATCTTGTCAAATTGTCGTTTGATACGTATTATAGTAGGTAAGAAGTCAAAAATTCTAGGAGGAGAGCTGATGAAAAAAAGATTTGTACCATTAATTATTTTTGCTATTATTATTTCAATATTGACAGGCTGTTCGAAATCGGAAGAAGAAGTGTTAGAGGATGTAAAAGGTACTGCACAGACTTCCTTTGATGATGAAAATATTGAAAGCAATACAGACACAGAAACATTTTCTTTTTATCTTCCAAGAGGTTATGAGATTACAGAAGAAACAAAAAGTAATTTGTTATTAAATAAAGGCGATCAAACGATTATCCTTTTTTATAACGCATTAGAATCGACTACAAGCAATCTTAACTATCAAGCAGCTGAAGCGGCCGGAAACTACATACTGCTGAAATCCTATGAAGATGATGATCGTTTTGGTTATGTACTAGTAAAAGCATTCGAATCAGAAGAGGAAGAATCTTATGAGCTTCAAATTGGAGTTGGCGGAGTCAAGATCACAACGATAACCACCAAGGGTGAACTTGTTCAAGATACTGAAGAAATGATGCAGATGGCTAATTCGATTGCGTATGGTTCTGCAACTGAAACGATTGCACAATAACATTTAACTAAAAATCATCGTTTTGATCTTCCAAAATTGTATTAATACAAGGAGATTATAATAATGGGTTTTCTGAAGAAAAAAGGAGTGACACTGTCACCGAAGGAATATTTTATAACGGCTCTTAGCTATATGGCTTTAGGTTTGTTCTCATCTCTTATCATTGGTCTTATTATTAAAACAGTAGGTGAGCAACTATCCCTTCATTTTAATATTGCTGCATTTATAACAGACCCACTCATAGAAATGGGAACCTTTGCAATGGGCTTAACTGGTGCTGCAATTGGTGTTGCTATTGCCTATGGACTAAAAGCACCTCCGCTTGTAATTTTTGCAGCTTTATTTGCAGGATCATTTGGATATGCTTCCGGTGATGCAGGACCTGTTGGAAGCTATGTTGCTGCATTAATAGCAACAGAAGTAGGTAAGTTAGTTTACAAAGAAACAAAAGTAGATATTATTGTTACTCCATTAGTAACGATTGTGACAGGTTATCTTGTTGGAATATTCGTTGGACCACCAGTTAACGCATTTATGACATGGTTTGGTAATATTATTAATTGGTCTACAGAGCAGCAACCATTTATTATGGGAATAATTGTTGCAGTATTAATGGGGTGGGCATTAACAGCACCAATTTCAAGCTTAGCGATTGCGCTAATGTTAGATTTAAATGGGATAGCAGCTGGTGCTGCGACTGTAGGTTGTGCAGCACAAATGATTGGCTTCGCTGTTTCGAGTTATCGTGATAATGGCATTGGTGGTTTGTTTGCACAAGGAATTGGAACCTCGATGTTGCAAGTAGCGAATATTGTTAAAAAACCACTAATTATTATTCCGCCGACAATAGCTGGGGCAGTGATGGCTCCGTTTGCTACGGTTTGGTTAGACATGACGAATAATGCACCTGGTGCCGGTATGGGTACTGCAGGATTTGTAGGTCAAATTATGACCTTACAAACGATGGGCTTTACCTATAGCATATTTGGGGCTGTTTTGGTTTTACATATTATTGGTCCTGCAATTATTAGTTTAATTATATCGGAATGGTTACGTAAAATTGGTTGGATTAAGCCTGGAGATATGAAAATTAATTATGAATAACGTATTTAATAACGAATCCTCTACTAACGTTAGTAGAGGATTCGTTACGCAGGGTAAGTTAGTTTATTCTATAAGTAATTAATGCTAAAATATCATATAGAGGTTGTTCAAAAAGTCCCAATTAATCACATTGATTACTCAAGAAGCTTATCGACGTCGAATATTGGATTCAGCCGAAAAATCCGGTCCTCACGTAGGTTTTGTCTACGCTCTGGTCCTCTTTTTCTAGCTTCATCCAATCTTCTCGGTGCTAAAAAGGCAACTTTTCTTCCCGAAAGGAGGAACTTTCATGAAAATGACAAGCATGAAGTTAAAAAAAATATTAGAAGAACGGCTAAATCATCCTGATTGGTCAACTTCTTTTAATCGAGATAAAGACACTTTCCGTATTCAATGGAAGGATTCTAAACAAGGCATAACCGTAACACTACCAAATGTAATCGCCAAGTTTGAGCAACGCGGTGAGAAAGCGATCGATGATCTTGAATATCACATCAAAGAGGCATTATCGATCATGAATGAAACACATGAATTAACTGGGAAAGAAAAGCATATTTTTCCGACAATACGAGCAACATCTTTCCCGAGAAAAACAAAGTCAGGGAAGAAAATGATTTACACGGACCATACTGCCGAGACTCGGATCTTTTATGCATTAGACTTAGGCAAGACATATAAATTGATCGATGAGGAAATGCTTGAGGCCGAGCAGTGGACGCTTGAGCGCATTCAACAAATATCCGCCTTTAATGTTAGGTCTTTGTCTACTGATTTAAAGCACGATAAAGTTGCAGATAATGATTTTTATTTTATGGCCAGTCAAGATGGCTATGATGCGAGTCGTATATTGAACGAATCACTGCTTGAAGAAATGAAGATGAATAGCAAAGGTGAACTGGCAATTGCTGTACCCCATCAAGACGTGTTAATTATTGCTGATATCCAAAATGATATGGGCTATGATATTTTAGCGCAAATGACAATGAAGTTCTTTGCAGAAGGACGTGTACCGATCACGTCATTGCCGTTTTTATATGAAGATAAAAAACTAGAGCCAATTTTTATTTTGGCAAAAAACCGACCAACATCGAAGGAATAGAAGAGAGGATGAATAGTAATGGACGTTTTTTATAATCCAGCAGGCATTGGTGATGTACTTATTATTCCGATTAAGCAAGGAGACAGATACAAAACAAACTTTGAAACGTACGGTGATGTAGCAAAGATTATTGATGATGAAGGTACATTATTAGGCTATAACATTTTTCAAGCATCAACGCACGTTAACATCGAACCTGGAAAAACAACACTAACAGAAGAATTGCTTAGCGAGCTAAAACAAACTTTTGAAAAAAATGGATTGTCTGATGCATTGGATATCGATTTATCTCCAAAATTTGTTGTTGGCTATGTTGTTGAAAAACAACCACATGAAAATGCAGACAAGTTAAGTGTCTGTAAGGTGGATGTTGGCAACGAAATGTTGCAAATCGTCTGTGGTGCTCCTAACATTGATGCTAATCAAAAGGTAGTTGTTGCAAAGGTTGGCGCAATCATGCCAAGTGGATTGGAAATAAAACCGACACAACTACGCGGTGTTGATTCTAATGGCATGATTTGTTCGCAAAAAGAGCTAGGAATTCCGAATGCACCGAAGGAAAAAGGAATTTATGTATTAGCTGACAATTATCAACCTGGACAAGCTTTTACCGTTTAAATTAAACAATTGTTACCTAGACCTTTGTCTCTCAAACATAGACAAAGGTTTTTTTGCTTGCAATCAAGTAGCTGTTTGTTTATAGGAGGCTTGAAAACTGGTAGAATAGATTTAATTGAGCGTAATAGAAAGGTGAAAGCCATGTGGGATCAGTTTAAAGATAAGCTAAAAAAATGGTTTAATGAGGAAGAGACAGATCACAAGGATAGCCTACAAGAGAACATAGAATATAGACAGGCGAATTCGATCGAAACGAGAATGTCCTATCAATATCCAAAGGAACGTTTTGAAACGTTCTCTACTAATATGAGTAATAACTTGTCAAAAAATCCAATAGATATTCCAGCATTCGAGCGAAAAAAAGAGCAGACGATGCGGAAAACAGAATCCGCACAACATAAGCACAAAGAGGAAATTAAAAAACGCCCTTTTAAGCCGAGTGAAGTACCATCGCCGGTCTATGGATTTCATTATCGAGAAAGTAATAGTGAAAAATTTGAAGATACACCAGCCTATCTTCGGAAAAAGGAAAGTATTACATCTCCACAACAAATCGCCCAATCTAGCAGTAATCCGATTAATGATTTAGATGTGGAGGCAGCAATAGAAAGACGTCTTGACTCAAAAGCGGATGCTACTGAGTCTAAAGCTCCAATCGAACCTGTTCCTGAAAGTATAAATCAGGTTATAGAAGAGGAAAAGGCAACTGAAAAGCAGCAAAAACCTGCCTATGAAAGAAGACAAGATTATCATGCCAAAAAGGAAACTGTGGAAAGAACAACAAAGAGAGAAATGCCTTTTAATGTAATGATGACACCAAAGGATAAACATATTCAAATTAAAGGCAACAAAAATCAACCAACGAAACAATCGTCACCGCCTGTTCACTTGCTCAATGACCGAATACAATCATCACAGGAAGACCATTTATGGGTCGAAGAACAAAAACAATTATTACAAACAACGTTAAAGCATTTCCATATTCGGGCACGTGTAGTAAGTGCGATGAGTGGACCAACAGTCACGCGATTTGAAATACAGCCAGAGCCAGGTGTGAAAGTAAGTAAAATAAAGAACTTAAGTGACGATATTAAGTTAAATATGGCAGCCAAGGACATTCGGATTGAGGCACCGATTCCAGGAAAGCACACGATTGGTATTGAAGTACCGAATCCTGTTAATCAGCCTGTCGGGCTGCAGGAAATATTTGAGTCAGAGGCCTTTAGAAAAGAGCAATCGCCGCTTACTGTTGGACTTGGGCTCGATATTGCCGGTAAGCCAATTGTAACTGACTTACAAAAAATGCCTCATGGTTTAATTGCCGGTGCAACTGGTTCGGGGAAAAGCGTCTGTATTAATACGATATTAATTAGCTTGTTGTATAAAGCGAGTCATGAAGATGTACGGTTTTTATTAATTGACCCGAAAATGGTGGAGTTAGCGCCATATAATGAGCTACCACACCTCGTCTCACCAGTAATTACAGATGTTAAGGCAGCAACGAAGGCATTAAAATGGGCCGTTAATGAGATGGAAGAACGTTATGAAAAATTTGCCAAAGAAGCAGTTCGTGATGTTGAACGATACAATAGTAAAATGGAAAGATTGAACCGACAAGAAGATCGCTTGCCCTACCTTGTTATCGTTATTGATGAGTTAGCAGACCTTATGATGGTGTCACCGCAGGATGTTGAGGATGCAATATGTCGAATTGCTCAAAAAGCTAGAGCATGTGGCATACATTTGCTGTTAGCGACACAGCGACCATCTGTAGACGTTATTACCGGGTTAATCAAGGCAAACATACCTACTAGAATTGCATTCAGTGTATCGTCTCAAGTGGATTCACGCACAATTATAGATACAAACGGTGCAGAGAAACTATTAGGAAAAGGAGATATGTTGTTTATTGAAAATGGTTCTAGACATGCTTTACGTATTCAAGGTTCTTTTGTATCAGATGAGGAGATTGAGCGCGTGACAAATCATGTGAAAAAATTAGCACCATCTAATTATTTATTTGAACAAGACCAATTGCTACAACAAGTCAGTACAGAGGAAGAAGAAGATGAAATTTATGCTGAAGCGTTAGATTTTGTGTTGGGGCATAACGGAGCTAGCGCTTCCTTACTGCAACGTAGATTTAAAATTGGCTATAATCGAGCCGCACGTTTAATCGATCAGATGGAATCAAACGGGATAATTTCCGAACAACGAGGGAGTAAGCCGAGAGAAGTAATCGCAACAAGTAGTCAGATTAGTCAATATCATAATACTGATTCGTAGCTATTGATATCCACTAAAGTTGGATTAATCCGTTTCCAAGCTAAATGCGGATATGAATAGCAATGTATGATAATGATGAAATTAACTCAGATAGATCAATTATTAAATAAATAGCAAGCGGGTAGAATAGTAAACACACGCATGAATAATTACTATGTTAAATGTTTGAGAGAAGTGCTATTCTTAAAGGATGAGGGAAAGGGACTTGTCGGATAGATGCGGTTCTTATATGCTATAATTATTATAATAACGATTAATATCTGTAGCCCATTTGTCACTATAGACGAATGTTTAAAGGAATTATGAGATTGACTCGGATAGACTAATATTAGAGATTAAGTTGTTTAAGGAGTTAAGCCTAATGAAAGAAATCACTCGAAAATTGAATGGGGAAATAGAACGTTTAACGAATAAAACATTTAAATTTGATGAAAGAATTAGAGAAGGCTGGTTTTCAGCTGTTTATTTTCTTAAAACAAAAGAAATTGCAGAGAAAATTGTACCTAATAATCAAGTGACAATGCAATTTTTCCAAAAAGATACTGCCGTCCTATGTGGGACAGACGAAGCGATTGCTTTGTTACATACTTTTGCTGAAAATCCTGAGCAATTAGAAATCCATTCTTTGAAGGATGGAGATAAAATTAGTCCATATGAAACAGTATTAACGGTGACAGGTCCATATCAATCATTTGGTTATTTAGAAGGGATTATTGATGGTATCCTAGCGAGAAGAACGTCTGTTGCAACAAATGTATATAATGTGGTAAAAGCTGCGCGGGCTTCTGGAAAACAAAAACCAATTATATTTATGGGTGATAGAGATGATCATTACACACAACAGGCTGGCGATGGATATGCCGCATTTATTGGAGGCTCTACAGCACAAGCTACTCATGCGATGAATGAGTGGTGGGGAAAACAAGGTATGGGGACAATGCCACATGCAATGATTCAAATGTTTAATGGCGACATTGTTGCTGCTGCTAATGCTTATCATAAAGTATATCCGGACGATTCATTAATGGTGCTGGTCGATTATAATAATGATGTGATTGGTGATTCATTAAAGGTAGCAAGAGAATTTGGTGAAACACTAGTTGGTGTTCGTCTTGATACATCAAAAAATATGGTCGATAAATATTTCTTGAGAAACCAGCATTTAATAGGTACCTTTGATCCACGAGGAGTTAACCCAGAGTTGATTTTTGCATTGCGTAAAGCATTGGATCAAGAAGGCTTTCAACATGTGAAAATTATTGTCAGCGGTGGATTTAATGAAAACCGGATTCGTGCGTTTGAAAAACAGCACGTACCAGTAGATATGTATGGAATTGGAAGAAACCTTTTGCAAATTAATATCGGGTTCACGGGAGATAATGTGTTACTTAATGGTGAAAATGCAGCAAAGGAAGGAAGAAAATATCGACCAAATCCACGCTTAGAACAAGTAGTTTATATTCGTGATTGAGTTCAGTCTGTATCAAACGAGTATGATTCACACTTTGCTACAAACAGCATAAATTTATTTGAATAGTTCACCTTGATGTGGCAATTTGCTATAATGGAAAAATAGTTTACCTAGAGTGATGATTTAAAATCACTCGTTTCTTGGAGGTTCTTTTTTATGACAATTTACCATTTTATTGGTATAAAAGGTACAGGGATGAGTGCTTTGGCACAAATTTTACATGATTCTGGTCAAAAAGTACAAGGCTCAGACGTTGAAAAACGTTTTTTTACACAAGCAACATTAGAAGAAAAGAATATCCCTATCCTATCCTTTTCGAAACGTAATATCAAAGATGGATTGACGATTATTGCTGGGAATGCATTTGCAGATGATCATGAGGAGATCCAAGAGGCAAAACGCTTAGGGTTACCTTATTATCGCTACCACGACTTTTTAGGGGAGTGGATCAAGCAATATACAAGTATCGCTGTAACAGGAGCACATGGAAAAACTTCAACTACAGGACTACTAGCACATGTTTTAAATCAAACATATCCCATCTCTTACTTGATTGGTGATGGGTCTGGCAAGGGCAATCCAGCTAGTGAATACTTCGTCTTTGAAGCATGTGAATATCGCAGGCATTTTTTAGCATATCAACCTGATTATGCAATTATGACAAACATTGATTTTGATCATCCTGATTATTTTTCAAATATAGATGATGTATTTTCATCATTTCAAGAAATGGCACAGCAAGTAAATAAAGGCATAGTTGCTTGTGGAGATGACGAGTATTTGCAACAAATACAAGCGAAAGTGCCTGTTGTTTATTACGGATTTTCAGAAACAAATGATTTTCAGGCACAAAATGTCTTTGAAGATGAAGAGGGCACAACGTTTGACGTGTTTGTTAGAAATACCTTCTACGATACATTCGTTATCCATACCTATGGCAATCATAATGTGCTCAATGCTTTAGCTGTCATTGGCATTTGTCACTATGAAGGAATGAAGGCAGAGGATATTAAAAAGATATATTCATTTAAAGGTGTCAAACGAAGATTTTCTGAGAAGGTTATAGCAGACCAAGTATTAATTGACGACTATGCTCATCATCCAAAAGAAATTGAAGTTACGCTAGAGGCGGCAAAGAAAAAGTATCCTTATAAGAAGATTGTTGCTATTTTCCAACCGCATACCTATACAAGAACGAAAACATTTCTTAACGAGTTTGCAGAAAGTTTATCCAAAGCAGATCATGTTTTTTTATGTGACATTTTTGGGTCGGCACGGGAAGATAATGGACAATTGACGATAGATGACTTAGGTTCGAAAATTGATAACAGTGCTATTTTATCTGTTGATGAAACTAGTGTTTTACAAACATTTCGAGATAGTGTGCTCATCTTTATGGGCGCGGGAGACATTCAGAAGTTTCAGCAAGCATATGAAAAAGAATTGAACCACAAGAAAGAATAATAAAGTTTTTTAATTTTTTTGCAGGTTAATTAAACAATAATATGGAATAAATAAAAGGAGAGGGTGAAACTCTCCTTTTTTGATGGCAAGGAATTATAAATGAATTTTCTAGGATAACAGGTTACCAGTTCCGTCGTCTGCGCTTTTATCTTTTAAAGTTAGTCTCGGTATCAAATTGATTTGTGAGTTCCATGTTTATATATTATAAACTAGGGTATAAAACGTATAAGATACCTTAGACAAGTTCAGGAATCCACACAAATTGTGCAATAAAACAACTATGATTAAAATATACATAGATAAAGGAGTGGAAATACGTGATTAACTTGCTTTATATTGCAGCAATTATTGTAGCAGTTGCATTAGTTGTATTAGTCATTTACTTGTCTAAAGTGCTAAAAGCAACAGAACGTACATTAATTAATGTAGCTGATACGCTCGAAGGTTTAGAGAAACAAATGGAAGGTATCACACTTGAGACAACGGCATTATTAAATAAAACTAATAAGCTTGCAGAAGATATTAATGAAAAATCTCAAAGCTTAAATACGTTGATGACTGGTGTTAAAGGTATAGGGGATACAGTGAATGACTTTAACAAATCCATTAGAGCTGTTTCTAATAATTTAACATCCTTTGCAGAAAAAAATAAAGATGTAACGGCACAAACAGTGCAATGGGGTACAGTTGTGATGGATTTAATTAAGAAATGGAAAAAGTAAAATAAATAACCATCAAAAATTAGGAGGACGTTAAGTTATGAGTAATCAAGAAGAGCAAAACCAAAACCAAAATCAAAATATTAATAGCAAAGATTTTTTAATCGGTTCACTAATCGGTGGTATTGTAGGTGCATCACTAGCATTAATATTTGCACCTAAATCTGGGAAAGATTTACGTACAGATATTAATAAAGGTGCAGAGTATGTCAGAGATCGTGCAACTGATTGGAAAGATGTAGCCTATGAAAAAGGTACAGAATGGAAAGATAAAGCGCAAGAAACATCTGGAGAGTGGACACAAAAGGTAACGGATAAATCACAAGAGTTAACTGAATATGTGAAAGATAAATCAGATGAGATTAAAACTCGAATTAATTCTTTAACAGATGAGAAAACAAAGGAAGCTAGCGAAGCAGCTGCTGAAGTAGCAGACGCTATTGAAGAAGCAGCAGATGAGTTAGAGAAAAAAGCTGAACCGAATACAAAATAATAAATATGAAGAAAAGGTTGCTGAAATTGTTCAGCAACCTTTTTCATTGGATTGGAAATTATAAAATATACCAAATGTGGATCACATTACGCATTAGCCACGGCTAGCTCCGAGCGCCAGCGACTAGTGAGACTTCCCTCACCTCCGTACGTCGCTAACCTGTGCTCTGCGCTTTTGTTCTTGATATGTAACACCCAAGATCATACCACTATTCTCTGATCTAATGGGTTCTCTTAGTGGCCAAGCATACAGACCAGAGATTTTGTCGCTAGTTTAAATAAGATTAATTAACACAGGTAATTGCATCCAACTATTCAGATGAAAGGTATATCTCTTTACGGCAAACATTTTGTTGTTTAAGATGGACCTACAGTCTATAAAATAGAGGTATTAGCAGACATTTTGAAAGGTGGATATTGTAATGGATCAAATTGTTATTTATGAAGAACATGAATTTACAAAAATAGTACAAGAGCAAAACAGCTTTTTTTTATTGAAACATAGTTTGACTTGCCCAATTAGTACAAATGCGAAACATCAATACGATGCTTTCAGCAAGACAGCTAATATTCCTGTATATGTACTGTATGTTCAGGAAGCAAGAGCGTTATCAAATTTGATTGCAGATCATTATCAAGTGAAACATGAATCACCACAAGTTTTATTATTTAAAGATAATCAAGTTGTCTGGCATGATTCTCACGGTCGTATAACAGAAAAAGTATTGCACAAGGAAATAGCGAACAGCATATAAATATCAGAAAATAATCTAGAAGTTGGATGTTCAAAAAAATATTGTGTAAAAATATTCGAAATATTTCTAAACTCGGGGTGACAAGCACGGATATTTTAGCTATAATTATCCCTAATCATCATATCAGTAAATATTTTCACTTTTAGAAACAGGGGGTTTTACCATTGAGTAACGAACAGTTAGATCAATTGCGCGAAAAAATGGATGAAGTCAATCTACAAATATTAGATTTAATTAACAGCAGGGCAGAAATTGTACAACAAATCAGCCAAGTGAAAGAAAAACTTGGTGCAAATCGATTTGATCCATTACGCGAAAGAGAAATGTTAAATTTAATCACCCAACACAATAGTGGTCCGTTTGAAAATTCTACTATTGTTCAGTTGTTTAAAGAAATATTTAAAGCAAGTTTAGAGTTACAAGAAGACGATCATACAAAAGCACTGCTTGTTTCAAGGAAAAAGAAACCGGAAGATACAATTGTTGAAATCAACGGTGAAAGAATTGGTGATGGCCAACAATACTTTATTACGGGACCATGTGCTGTTGAAAGCTATGAGCAAGTTGCACAAGTAGCAGAAGCAATTAAGAAACAAGGACTTAAAATATTACGTGGCGGAGCCTATAAACCGAGAACTTCTCCATATGATTTCCAAGGGTTAGGTTTAGAAGGCTTGAAAATTTTAAAGCGTGTAGCAGACGAATACGATTTGGCAGTCATCAGTGAAATTGTGAACCCTGCAGATTTAGAAGAGGCTTTGGATTACATCGATGTAATTCAAATTGGTGCTCGTAATATGCAAAACTTTGCGTTATTAAAAGCTGCAGGGGAAGTAAATAAACCAGTATTGCTGAAACGTGGTTTATCAGCTACGATTTCCGAATTTATTAATGCAGCAGAATATATTATATCTCGAGGCAATGGAAATATTATCTTATGTGAACGTGGCATTCGTACGTATGAAAAAGCGACACGTAATACATTGGACATCACGGCAGTACCAATCCTTAAACAAGAAACACACCTACCTGTTATGGTCGATGTAACACACTCAACAGGAAGACGTGATTTGTTGCTACCTGCAGCTAAGGCTGCTTTAGCTATTGGAGCAGATGGAGTAATGGCTGAAGTACATCCTGATCCAGCTGTAGCACTTTCAGATTCAGCTCAGCAAATGGATATTGATACATTCCATGCTTTTATGAAGGAATTGAAAACCAACAGTCCGTACACAGCAATTCGAAGCTAATTATTTGTAAAAGCTATTAGCCGTTTATAATCTTATTACCCTTACTTGCATATAAAGTAAGGGTTTAATTTTTGTGTAATTATGTAAATAATATGAAGAAAAGAGTAAAATGTTATATAATAGGAATAAGATAATTTGTCTAACATTGCGGAACAGTCAATTGTATCGTATGATTAATAAAAAGATTGTTCGACATTGTACATAAAGTAGGAGGAGATTTGTGATGAACATCACCATATATGACGTAGCGCGAGAAGCGAATGTTTCGATGGCAACTGTATCAAGGGTTGTGAACGGAAACCCGAATGTGAAGCCAGCAACTAGAAAGAAAGTACTTAATACAATTGAACGTTTGGGATACCGACCAAATGCAGTTGCTAGAGGTTTAGCAAGTAAAAAAACTACTACAGTAGGTGTGATTATACCTGATATTTCCAATATCTTTTTCTCTGAGCTTGCTCGTGGAATTGATGATATTGCAAACATGTATAAATATAATATTATATTAAGTAATTCAGATCAAAATAAAGATAGAGAATTGGCACTTATTAACACAATGTTAGAAAAACAAGTGGACGGTATTGTATTTATGGGAGGAAAAATTACAGAGGAACACGTACATCATCTTAAAACTTCTCCTGTTCCGGTTGCTTTGGCTGCTACGATCGACCAAACTCAATCGGTTCCTTCTGTTAATATTGACTATGAACAAGCAGCTTATGAAGCAACGCAAGTATTAATAAAAAATGGTACAAGCCATCCAGCATTTGTGTCTACAGTTGAAGAAAGTGAAGTTAATAACTTAAAGTTCCAAGGCTATGTGCGTGCACTTCAAGATAATAATCAAGAGATTGATTCGAACCTTATTATTAGAGGGGACTTTACGTATCAGTCAGGTATAGAAGCTTTCGATAAAATTAATGCACTTAATCCTAGACCTAAAGGTGTATTTGTAGCTTCTGATGAGATGGCTCTAGGCGTAATTCATGGAGCGCAGGACAATGGTTTAAATGTACCAGAAGACATAGAAGTGTTTGGATTTGATAATACGCGCTTAGCTACAATGGTACGACCTACATTAACGACAATTGTGCAACCAATGTACGACATCGGTGCGGTAGCGATGCGTTTATTAACAAAACTTATGAACAAAGAAACGGTAGAAGAACAAAACGTGGTATTGCCCCACCGGATCGTGGAAAGAAATTCGACAAAATCATAATGCTATAAAAATAACTCTCTTGCCAAAATCGACAAGAGAGTTATTTTCTTTTGGTTTCCGGTATGGTGTCCAGTTCCAACACCTACGCTTTTCTTACGGGATGTTCATATTTTTACTGTTTGTAATATATTGTAGTGCACGCTTAAGCACTTGATTGTTTTTTTCTGTAATCTCCTGCCTACGGGGGATTGGTTTATAAAAGCCTTCAGGATCATGCCACGTAGTAGGGAGAGCGACAGGTGATTCTTGTTGCCACTTCATAACCCAATCCTCGGGCAGCTGCCCGGTACAAATCTTATCTGTCGACATTACACTCCAAAGCTGTGCCCAAGCCCTAGGAACCACGCGCCAAATGTCATAGCCGCCACCTCCTAAAGCAATCCACTTCCCGTCACAATATTGATGTGCCATTTGATGGATAATCTTAGGCAGAGCTTCAAAGCTTTTCATCGTTGCACTTAAATGTGTAAGTGGATCGTAACAGTGTGCATCAACCCCATGCTGTGTAATGATAATATCGGGTTTAAAATAATCAATTACAGAAACGAATGCGGATTCAAAAGTAGCTATAAATGACTCGTCTTCTGTAAACGCATCGATTGGTACATTATAGGAAAAACCATAGCCATGCTTTAATCCACGCTCGTTTATGTTGCCTGTCCCAGGAAATAGATACCTTCCAGTTTCATGTATAGACAAGGTACATACATTAGGATCATCATAAAAAGCCCACTGTACACCATCACCGTGATGTGCATCTGTGTCCACATAAAGTACACGCATACCGTAGATCTTTCTTATATACTTAATCGCAATTGCTGCATCATTATATATACAAAAACCAGATGCTTTATTATACATGCCATGGTGTAATCCACCACCAAGATTAACCGCGTGAACAGCTTTGTTCTCCAATACAGCCTCCACAGCAGTCAATGTCCCGCCAACAAGAGTGGAGGCTGCTTCATGCATATGTGGAAACATAGGTGTATCCTCTGTCCCTATACCAAACTTTAACCCGTCATCAGTAGACAGTTTACCGTTACTAGCTTGTTTAACGGCTTCAATATAGCTTTTACTGTGTAGTAAGCCTAATTCTTCCTCGGTTGCTTTTCGAGGAGCAGCAACCTGTGTTTGATCTAGCTTACCTGCCGATTCTAGTAAATCCTTCGTCATTTTAACCCGTTTCTGATTAAACGGATGCTCGGAATGGAATGAATACTTTCCATAATCATCGGTATATATGAATAAAGCATTTGCGATCATAGTAGCTTCTCCGATGTATTAGGCCAGAGTACTTCAAATTCAGCTGCCGTTAAATCACTAATAATCGGTAATGGATTAATTGTTTGAACCCTTAAAACAATTACTTTATATGCTTGATCAGGGTAATAAGGATATACAAGAATAGAGACAATATTGATATTTCTTTCTGCAAGAATAGCTGTCACCTTTGGTATAAAACCAGGCCGATCCGGCACTTTAACTTCAATTTGTGAACCTTGTACATTCGTACCGGTAAGTTGAATGAAAGTGTATAACATATCCTTTTCTGTGACGATTCCGACCAGTTTATTATTTTCAACGACTGGAACACATGCAAATTCCTGCTCATAAAAAATACTAGCGATATCTTCTACAAAATCTAATGGATGAACAGTTACTACAGATGGGCTCATGATTGTTTGGATTTTATTTTCCATTTCAATTGGATTCGTATTGCTAGTAAATATAGAAGGACTCGCATCACGGATATCACGGTCAGAAACAATTCCGATCACACTGTAATCTGAATCAACAATTGGAATATGTCTAATATGATTCTCGATAAGGATTGCTAATGCCTCGCCAATTGTTGCTTGTGGTTGTAAAGTGATAACCTTTTTCTTCATAATTTGTTCGACTAACACTTTAATACCCCTTTCTAAATGAACGATGTTTTTCACGTTCTAGAAATCGTAATTGATCGAATTGCTTTACAGAGCTTTCAGGTACATTTTTTCCAATCCGTACCATCAGACAATTAGCAGGATGGGATATAATCTCTGGATCGTCTGTAGGTGCTGGAAATAATTCTCCTGCAGCCATCATTTTCTCCATCACTTTTCGGTAATTCCATACACTTAATTTTGTTTCTTTTAAATCCCAATGCCAATAATATTCTGTTGAGATAATGATATAGTTTTCGACGCTTGCGTCCATCATTGCAAGTCTTAATAAATTAGAACCAATTTTATTACCACGATATTCTTTAGCAATTTCAATTGCGCCGAGTTCTAATAAATCATCCATCTGGAACTTTGACCATCTCTCTAAAAGATCAGGATATAAAAATGTAACATAGCCAACAATCAAATCCTGATCCTTTACAATGATAATTCTTCCTTCTTTTAAATCAGCAATGCCTAACAAAGCCTCAAATTGTTGATTTGGAGGTCTAAACGCTTTCAATCCGTCATGAAATGTATAATTGCTTAGTTCAGAAGACGACATTGGCCCTTCCAAAATAAGCGGTCCTGCAGATGTGTCGACAGTCATGGAATGATATTCTTTTATATGGTCCATTTACATCACCTACTATATCTGCTTTAGTTATCCTCATTATACAAGAATAACAGCGGTGATGTTAGGAGAAAATGAAAAACCTCTGTCAAAATCTTGACAGAGGTTTTAGCATCACTTAATTGTTACTTTCGATTTCTCGTATGTTATTGTTTCAGATTCACCAAGATCTATTATCTGTATCATTCATCCTCATCCGGTTTTTGTGCCGGTGGTTCTGGTTGATCCGGTTTAGTTGGCTTTTCTTTTTCTTTTTCTTCTGTGAAATCACCAATCGTTATTTTTTTTGATGGTGCTGATTCTTGACCGAAATAGTCCACCGCTCTTATAAGATAAAGTGCTTTATTATTATTCACCCTATAAGCTGTTTCCATTGTACTACCAATCAGTTCAAATGGAGCAGTCGGGTTATTAGCACGATAGATGCGATACCCTACAACATCTGTACTCGATGATACATCCCATGTTAGTGTGCCATTTCGGTTCACAAATGAGCCAGGGGTATTCGGATTTTGACCATCATTAGCAACTTCGTCTGTACTTGGAATTTTAATATCATTCCATATACTGCTTCCGCCTCTAGGAATTAAATCCGTAATATCATTCAGTGTATCGTATCCGTTCTCCTTTAACCATTCAGGATTAAAGGCGATTCCATCTTCTTGGATAAATTCATTCGGTGTATTTTCTCCAGCAATAAAAGCTTTACCATTAACGATGACATACGTGCCTTTAATTAAGCTATTGTCGCGTTTTGTAGGAACATATTTTGCATTAAAAATATCTGAATCCACAAGGCCTAGCTCGGTGCATAGTGATGACGGAAGCATTCCCGATGTCACACAGTAGGACCGTTCTACAAGACCACCAGGCCGCTCAAAACGCTCAGTAGGGGCCATTAACTCAGGGTTAACTTCTGTTGCTGCATTAACAAATTGCGCCCACAATGTTGCTCTTGTACTACTGACACTGTTAGGTAACCGTTTGTTATGATCATATCCTAACCAAACACCTAATGATACATTTGGATTTACGCCCATGAACCATGCATCATAATAACTACTAGTTGTCCCGGTTTTACCTGCCCAGTCAACATTTCTATTCTGTAATTGATTTATGGCTCTTGTACCATTCCCTTGTGTTAAAACGGTACGCATCATATCAACTGTTAAATAGTTCGTTTGAGGTGTGAAGACTTCAACAGCTTCACTTTCATGTTGATAAATAATCTTCCCATCAATTGTTTCAATCTTTTCAATCATGTAAGCATCAACAAATTGACCGTTATTGCCAAATGTTGAATAAGCATTCGTATTCTCTTCAACAGTGACTCCATAAGTTGGTGTTCCAAGAGCAAGTGAAGGGATGTCATGATCGATGGGCTCTAGTGATGTGAAACCCATTTTCTCTAAATACTGTGCAGCAGGGTCATTATTTATAATGTCCATGTATACTTTTGCAGCAGGTACGTTATATGAGTGATTCAAAGCCTCTCTTGCAGAAACAAGTCCATGATAGATACGACTATAGTTATTAGGGCTCCAAGGACTACCGTTAACTCCCGTGGCAACAGTTCCCTCGATATCTGCAATAATTGATCCTGGCTGAGCAACGCCAGCTTCCATTGCAGGTCCATAGACGAGAATCGGCTTCATCGTACTACCATTATGGCGTAATGCATCAGTAGCGTGATTTACTTCTGTTAGGTTGAAATCTCTACCACCAACAAAGCTAACAATTTTACCGGTATTGTTCTCAATTAAGATACTCGCTGTTTGGACTGGTTCCATTATCGTTGTTTTTTCCCCTGTTTCTTCATTGACAATTTCTTCTGGGCGGTCTGGTCCATATTCCTTAAAATTCTTTGCAACCTCTTGGAATGTGTCATAGATTTCTTTGTCGATAGTTGTGTGTATTTTGTAACCATCTTGCTCTAATGACCGCTCCGCACGGATTTGGTATTCACCCTTTAGTTCTTCATTACTAGCTAAATCCGCTTCTGTGTAGCCGGCTTGTTCAGCTAAGTAAACAGCAATAATTTCTTCTGCCCTTGATTCTGCCTCATTCGTTACATAAGGGTATTTATCTAGTGGTGAAGGTGTTGGTTCTGCAAAATCTGCAACAATGTCATAGTTTAAATATTGTTCATATTCTGTGTCATTTATATAGCCGTTTTCATGCATCCGACTTAGTACGGTTTGCATTCTGCTGAGACCAGGATGCAAGCCATCTTCACTCTTTAACTCGCCACTATTTGTAAAAGGTGTATAATAAGATGGACTTTGCGGAAGTCCAGCAATAAATGCGGCTTGTGGGATATTTAGGTCTTTTGCATCAACGCCAAAAATCCCTTGGGCAGCAGTTTGTACACCAGCAATATTTCTACCAGAAGCATTTCTACCAAATGGAGAAATGTTTAAATAAGCTTCTAAAATTTCATCTTTGTCGAAAAATTGCTCTAATCGAAGTGCAAGTAAAATTTCTTTTGCTTTTCTTTCAAATGACACTTCATTCGTTAAGATTTGGTTCTTAATTAATTGCTGTGTTAACGTACTACCGCCTGATTTTACTGAGGAATTTGTTGCTTCCTGAAAAAGTGCACGCATGATTGCTTTTGGTACGACACCATTATGTGTTTCAAAGTAAGAATCCTCAGTGTAAATAATAGCTTTTTTTAGATGTTCCGATACCTGGTCAAGGGAAATTTCTTCCCGGTACAAATCCGTTTGAAAATCACCTAAGTACACGTTATTAGCAAAATATAATTCAGATGTTTCCTCGTAATTATATATTTGTTTTTCCATATCTTCTTTTGGACGGACAACTTCATCTTTTACTAATGAAGCAAAATATCCTGCTCCAACCCCACCAGCGAAGAATAGTCCAACAACGCCAATAATGATGAAAAAGAGGATGATATTCCAAATGACATCATATGTAACACGAAAGCTTTTTTGGAGAAAACCTTTTCGCCAAAAATCTTTTATATTTGCTAAATATTTATAGATTAGTTCTCTATTCATGACAAAACCTCCTAAATATCATTACAATTATAGCATAATCGTCAAATAGGGAATATTAAAATTTTATTACTTTAAGTTGCAATTGATACGGAACTATGATATTAATGTATCACAACGAAAAAATTAAATGCTATGAAAGAATATAGTAGTACCGTAATTCCCTGAATAAGAGAGCTGTCGGATGGTGCAAGACAGCCATAATTACGTTACGAATTACACTCTGGAGCTGCTTCTGTGAAAACAGGAGACGGTGACCCCACCGTTATTTATTTGAGTGGCATATTTATGCAACAAGGGTGGTACCGCGAGCACAGACCTCGTCCCTTTTATGGGATGGGGTCTTTTTTGCGTTCAATTTTAAAGAGGAGTGAGCATGGTGGATATTTTACAGGATTTAAAGCAACGTGGTTTGGTGCAGCAAATTACAGATGAACAAGGCTTAACGAAACATCTAGAAGAGAATCTAGTTACCTTATATGCTGGTTTTGACCCAACTGCAGACAGTCTCCATATTGGACATCTAGTTCCGATGTTAATGTTAAAAAGGTTTCAGCTTGCAGGTCACCGTCCAATTGCGTTAATCGGCGGCGGCACTGGAATGATCGGCGACCCAAGTGGTAGATCATCAGAGAGACAATTGAACGACTTGGAAACCGTACAAGGATTTAGTGAAAAAATCAAACAACAACTAGCTAGCATCCTTAATTTTGATAACGGTGAAAATGCCGCAGCTGCGCGAAACAACTACGAATGGTTGTCAAAAATGACCGTGATTGATTTCTTGCGTGATACTGGGAAGCATTTCGGGATTAATTATATGCTTGCTAAAGATTCTGTAGAATCACGCCTTGAAAATGGAATTTCTTATACCGAGTTTAGCTACATGATTTTACAGTCCGTCGATTTCTTGAATCTTTACGAAAAAGAAAACTGTACACTACAGCTTGGTGGAAGTGATCAATGGGGAAATATTACAGCCGGCATGGAGCTTATCCGCCGTACGAAAAGTGGTGAGTCAGAAGAAGCAAAAGCGTTTGGATTAACAGTCCCATTAATTACGAAATCAGATGGAACCAAATTCGGAAAAACAGCTGGGGGCGCAGTTTGGCTCGATCCTTTAAAAACGTCACCATACGAGTTTTATCAATTCTGGATCAACACAGATGACAGGGATGTAATTCGCTTCTTAAATTACTTCACTTTCCTTGAATTAAACGAAATTGATGAATTAGAGAAACAATTAGAATCGGCACCAGAAAAGCGCGTGCCTCACTTGCGTTTGGCTGAAGAAATGACAAAAATGGTTCATGGTGAAGCTGCCTTGGCACAAGCAAAAAAAATTACCGAAGCTTTATTTAGCGGCGATCTAAAAGACCTAAATGGTTCAGAAATTGAGCAAGGCTTTAAAGACGTGCCAACTGTAACTTTTACTAGAGAAGACAAACCACTAGTTGACCTTCTTGTCGAAGCTAAAATTGCTTCATCTAAACGTCAAGCAAGAGAAGATATCCAAAACGGTGCCGTATACATTAACGGCGAAAGACAGCAGGATTTAGCACACGTAGTCGGAGCAGAGGACCGGATCGATGATAAATTTACGATTATTCGTCGAGGGAAGAAGAAGTATTTCTTGATGAGGTTTGAGTAGAGGGAAGAGACTTCTTACTGAAAGTATTAGATAGGGAAGGTTTGAAAATAGCATTTCATTCATATGCACACTGAATGAAATGCTATTTTTCTTTAACATTAAGTTAGCATTGGTTAACTGTGTAAAGCAAATTTAAATAATCAATTTAAGAAGATGATCAAAATTCACTTGACTTGTTAGCTGCCACGAATATAGAGTCTTGTGAGAAAGACACCAAATGATCAGCGTCTAGTTCTAGATTATTATCATTTTTCGGATTATTGAAAAAAATCGTTTTTTCCTCCATTAGTAGCTTAGAAAGGCTATGTATATTATTTTTTATTGGATAAATATTGACATTTATTTATTAAAGCACTAGTTTAAAATTAGAAGATTCAAGAAAATGAAATATTTCTTCTAAATTCAATTAAGGAGTGTCTAATGATTTCTAAAAACAGGGTGGAGTCTACCGAACTCCAAATATTAAGATTTCTCGTCAAAAGAATGGAATTGTCGGAGAAAGAGGTGAACTACTATCGTAACCTTGAGCAAGGATACAAAGGAGAATGTATTTTTGATCGCTGGTTGGACAAACTTCCTGACCATTTTATTGTTTTAAATGACCTTTTACTCGAACAAAATAATACTCTTTTTCAACTTGACTCTTTACTTATCATTGGAAATAAGTTGTATTTGTTTGAGGTTAAAAATTTTCAAGGAGATTTTGTTATAGAAGATGAAAGATGGTATACAAGAGCCGGAAATGAAATAAAAGACCCTTTGATTCAATTGCACAGAAGCGAATCACTTCTCAGACAACTCCTCCAATCATTACGTTTAAACTTCTCGATAGAATCCTATTTGATATTTATTCAGCCTCATTTTTACCTCTACAAGCTCAGACCTGATTTACCTATTGTTTTTTCCACACAATTACAGAATTTTTTTGATGCCCTTTCGACGAACAGATTACAATCCAAGAGTGAACAATATAAAATTATTAAATATTTATTGGCCAATCACATAGAAGAATCTCCATATACACGATTACCAAATTATTATTACCATCAAATGCGGAAAGGAATTATATGTCCAGAATGTAATGCAATTTTACTTAGTTGCGCTAAGAGTTTTTTGCTATGTAAGTACTGTGACTTTACAGAAAAGGTAGATGACGGGGTTCTACGAAATGTGCAAGAGTACAAGACTCTCTTTGTAAAACAGAAAGTTACGGTACAGAGTATGTTTGATTGGTGTGATGAGGTGGTAACTAAAAGGGCGCTTAGGAGAGTTCTAGTAAATAACTTTACACGTAGTGGAGAGGGAAGAGATGCTTACTATTATTAATGGATTATTCATTGCGAACTCTAGGACGTGACAAACGAGCATGCATGAAATTACGTGTCGCAAAGAGGAAGAAGCGACACAAAAGTCAAGCGTGCACAGAATTACGCGTCGCAAAGGAGAGGAAGCGACGCGAAAATCAAGCGTGCCTGGAATTACGTGTCGCAAAATAGAGGAAGCGACGCAAAAATCAAGCATGTCTGGAATTACGCGTCGCAAAGGAGAGGAAGCGACGCAAAAGTCAAGCGTGTCTGGAATTACGCGTCGCAAAGAGGAAGAAGCGACGCGAAAATCAAGCGTGCCTGGAATTACGCGTCGCAAAGAGGAAGAAGCGACGCGAAAATCAAGCGTGCCTGGAATTACGCGTCGCAAAGAGGAAGAAGCGACGCGAAAATCAAGCGTGCACAGGATTACGCGTCGCACCCGCACCCGCACCCGCACCCGCACCCGCACCCGCACCCGCACCCGCACCCGCACCCGCACCCGCACCCGCACCCGCACCCGCACCCCAAACATAAAAAAACATCGGATCCATAAGATCCGATGCCATTATTACAAAGCTATTAACGAGAGTAGAACTCAACGATAAGTGCTTCGTTAATTTCTGCAGGTAATTCTGCACGCTCAGGTAAACGAGTGTACGTACCTTCTAATTTTTCTCCATCGAAAGTAACGTAATCAGGTACGAAGTTGTTAACTTCAACAGCTTCCTTGATGATATCAAGTTTCTGTGATTTTTCACGTACAGTGATTACTTGACCTGGTTGTACGCGGTAAGATGGGATATCTACGCGTCCACCGTCAACTACGATGTGACCGTGTGTAACAAGCTGACGTGCTTGTCTGCGAGTACGAGCAAGACCTAAACGATAAACAAGGTTATCTAAACGAGATTCTAATAGAATCATAAAGTTTTCACCGTGAATACCTTTCATCTTACCAGCTTTGTCGAACAAGTTGCGGAATTGACGTTCGTTAATTCCGTACATGAAGCGTAGTTTTTGCTTCTCTTGTTGTTGTAAGCCGTACTCAGATAATTTTTTGCGTTGATTTGGACCGTGTTGTCCAGGAGCGTAAGGACGTTTTTCTAATTCCTTACCTGTACCAGTTAAAGAAATGCCAAGTCGACGAGATTTTTTCCATAAAGAACCAGTATAACGAGACATAGGAAAATTTCCACCTTTTTATATTAGATTTAGCATAAAATAAAACAGATTGTGTCCTCTTGCGTCAGTCATTTTGTTTTCATGTACCATCGCTCCAGCAGCAGAGAGTTACACGATACACCTCTTCAGAGGAACAAAATGAAACTGTCGTAGATCCACATAGGCTACCTTTTATTTTACACAACGACCATTATAATTTATTTTATAGACAAATGTCAACAGCTTAAGAGAAAAGAAGCTAAACGAAGCACAATAAAACCCTCACAAAATGAGGGTTTTTATCAACATATTAAATATATTTTTGCAAGATTTCTATGAATTTCTCTAAATACTTTTGATCCATTTCATTGAATCGATTTTTTGTTGGACTATCAATATCTAACACACCTACAACTTGATTGTCTTTGATGATTGGAACGACAATTTCTGATTGACTCGCAGCATCACACGCAATGTGGCCAGGGAATTGATGAACATCAGCAATTCGTTGTGTCGTTCTTTCCTTAACTGCGGTGCCACATACACCTTTTCCGGATGCGATGCGCACACAAGCTGGAAGTCCTTGAAATGGCCCGAGAACAAGTTGGTCTTGTTTCCATAGATAGAAACCGACCCAGTTAATTTCTTTTAAAAATTGATTTAATAGTGCAGACGCATTTGAAAGATTAGCAATCATATCTTGCTCATCCTCTATTAAAGCTTCTAACTGCTTTAACAGTAATTCAAAATCTTTCTCCGTAGCTCCTGAATAATTCTCAACCTGAAACATAGTAAGTTCCTCCTTTTAATATAAAGCTATAAAGCGACAGTTCGACATTTTCGCAAAATAAGCAGGATTCCTTACTTCAATGTCGTAAAACATGATATAAGGAGATGAAATAATGAAAAACAATGAAACGAAGCAAAAAGTGATGGATGCTGCATGCCAATTGTTTTATTCGAAAGGCTATCATGGTACATCCGTTCGAGATATTGCAAAAAAAGCTTCTGTTAATGTTTCGCTGATTAATTATTATTTTAAAAGTAAACAAGGATTGTTGGAATCAGCAGTAGTTTTTTATTATGAAGCCTATTTGATTCGGCTGGAGCACGTATTAGAAGAGACTGAATACTTACCAGCTATTGAGCGCTTAAAGCAATTTGTTGAAGTTATTATACAATACAAACATGAACAACATCAATTTACTTGTTTTATCCTCCGCGAGCTAACGATCGACTCCGTTTTTGTAAGAGAAATGATGGTAACTTATTTAGCAAAAGAGAATCATTTTATAAGTAAGTTGTTTGGTGAAGTGATGGCAGGGTCGAAACATAGCCATACAGATCGAAAGTTTCTGTTATTACAGTTAAAGGGATTGTTAATCACACCATACATGTCGCCAAATGATTCGAAGAACCGAGAAATATGGGGTCAAGATCCTGATCAATTTGTTACCAAATACAGCAAAACAATCCACCAATGGATAGACTACATTGCTAATGAGCATTTACACTCCTACAGGTAAATCAGCTGCTAACTAATCACTCTTCTTTACTATTCGTAACCATAATCTATCTAGAACTATTC